>JANXNO010000157.1 GCA_025354075.1 Burkholderiales bacterium
CCCACGCGTCCGCGGACTGTTGAATTTAGTCTGCACCGGCAAGCCGCTTGCCCAACCTACTTCGATCACTTTGACACGCGTGGGCACGGGGTGCCCACCCTACGAATTCCTTCTATGTCCCTAGTCGTTCACAAATACGGCGGCACGTCGATGGGCTCGGTTGAGCGCATCAAGAATGTCGCCAAACGCGTCGCTAAGTGGCACCGCGCTGGCTACCAGATGGTGGTTGTGCCCTCCGCCATGTCCGGCGAAACCAATCGGCTGCTGGCGTTGGCCAAAGAGGTTGATCCGAACCCAAGCCCGCGCGAGCTCGACATGATCGCCGCTACCGGTGAGCAGGTTTCGGTGGGCTTGCTGGCCATCGCGTTGCAGGCTGAGGGCGTTGAGGCGGTCAGCTATTGCGGCTGGCAGGTTCCGATTCGCACGGACGACTCGTACACCAAGGCGCGCATCACGAGCATTGATGATGCCCGTGTTCGTGCCGATCTTGAACTCGGCAAAGTCGTCGTCATCACCGGCTTTCAGGGCATCACGGATGATGGCCACATCACCACGCTGGGTCGTGGCGGGTCGGATACACAGGCGGTTGCCGTCGCCGCTGCCATGAAAGCGAGCGAGTGCCTGATCTACACCGATGTGGATGCGATTTACACCACCGATCCACGCGTCGAACCGGACGCGCGACCGCTGAAAACGGTGACCTTCGAAGAGATGCTCGAAATGGCGTCTCTAGGTTCGAAAATTCTGCAAATCCGTTCCGTCGAATTTGCCGGTAAGTACAAAGTCCCCACGCGTGTCCTGTCGAGCTTCACCGATCCGATGATTCCGATCGCAGAAGAGGCCAGCTCGGGCACGCTAATCAGTTTTGAGGAAGAAGAAAAAGTGGAACAAGCCATCATCTCCGGCATCGCCTTCAACCGCGACGAAGCCAAAGTGTCCGTGCTCGGCGTGCCCGACAAACCGGGCATCGCGTTTGCGATCCTCGGCCCCGTGGCTAAAGCCAACATCGACGTCGACATGATTATCCAGAACGCTGGCGTGGGTGGAACCACGGATTTTTCATTCACTGTGCACAGGAACGAGCTGCAAAAAACGCTCGACGTGCTGAAGCACGAGGTGCAGGACGTCATTCATGCCAAAGAAGTGATTGGCGACGCCAAATGCGCCAAAGTTTCCGTCGTCGGCATTGGTATGCGCTCGCATGTGGGGATCGCAGCGCTGATGTTTGAAACGCTCTCGAACGAGCGCATCAACATCCAGATGATCTCCACCAGCGAAATCAAAATTTCGGTCGTGATCGACGACAAGTACATGGAGCTCGCCGTGCGTGCGCTGCACAAGGCGTTTGACCTCGACAAGACGCCGGCTTGACTGAGCAGAATGCGGCTCGCGCAAACCCGCTACAATAGATGGTTAACGGAGACGTGACCGAGTGGCCGAAGGTGCTCCCCTGCTAAGGGAGTATACGGTGATGAGCTGTATCAAGGGTTCGAATCCCTTCGTCTCCGCCAGCAAACAAGCCACCCACGGGTGGCTTTTTTGTTGCCGGTTTTTCTCCATGTTTCCAGGCTGCCGCCTGCATCGGTGCCGTGGCGCACGCGGTGCCATTGGGCTTGCCGGTGCACGCATTTTTCGCATTGCTGGCACCCTGCGGGCCCAAATCGTCGGTGCCGCTGTCCCTACACAATCCTGCCTGATCGCCTACAAGGATCCTCGATTTCAGCTGACAGCGTTTGAGGCGTCCAGCGCATACATTCAATGTTGGCGCTCGCTGGGCGTTAAAGGTTAGTGCGTGTAGCACCGCCTGTCGTCGAAGGTGAGTTGTGCGCCGATTACTGTTACGGACGGCAAGTCCGTTTTTCGTTCTACAGACAGCACGCGTTGCACGCGTTTCAGCGACATGCCGCGTCTGATTGCGTTCCGTTTTCGGTGTGGATCAACGTTATTTGGCGTGCTGGCTTGCCTCCTACTCACGATAGCGATGGCACCCGCCGCGGCCGTTGCCGAAGAGGAGTGGGTGAGGACGTTCGTTCGCTTTGTCGACTGGCCCATGTCGCCCGCCGACAATGTGATTGTTGTTTGTCAGCCGCATGAAGCCGTGCCGCTTGCACTTAACGGCGTGCAGATCGGTGCCATGACATTGCAGGTGATGCCGCTGAAGCGCGCACGAGACGCTGAGCGATGTCACGTGTTTTCTGCGATGTCGCAGCGCGAGAAGCAGTGGCGACCGTGGCTTGCATCATTCCGATCCCGGCCGATTCTGGTGATGGGCCCGGGTTCGCGATTTTGCGAGACTGGGGGCGCGATTTGCGTGGTCAGGGACGACGCAACCGGTGCCGAAAAATACCGCGTCAATCTCGATGCCATTGCCCGCGCGGGCCTTAAAGTGCGGTTGCCGTTGTTGCGTCACCAGCGCATGGGCAAGCCCAATGCCGAATAAGCTACCAACGGCGTCGGCTGCATCGGCTGCATTGGGTGCGCCACCTCGATCCAACACCGTCTCCATTTCGCATCAGATCAGTCGCGTGGTGCTGGTAACAGCCGCAATTGCCGTCCTCTTCACCATGACGGTGATGCTTGCGGTGGCAGCCATGCTTGCCCAGTCCGCCACCGAAGAGCGCGCACGAACCATTGCCCAGCTGCTTGCCGCAGGTGCTGAGGTGCCGCTGGTGCTGCAAGATCCCGAGCGGGGCCGCGAAGTGCTCTCCGCGCTGTCGCCGTCCGACGGGCTCATCGGTGCTCGCCTGATTGACCGCAACGCCAGAGTGCTCGCCAGCACCCGGGCATCGGACGCCGCATCGTTTGAAGGGGGCGGCACCTCAATTCTGCGTCGTCTCGACATGAGCAAGGTCACCGCCACGATCCCTGTGATCGATCAGGGCGACACGCTGGGCTACGCTGAGGTCACCATTCGCGAGCAATACCTGTCGCGCGCGCTGTCGGGTTTTGTTGCGTCGGGGTTCGCGGTGCTGGCGTTAATGGCGCTGATCTGGATCGTGATTTCCCGGTCAATCGGTCGCCGTTTATCGATGCCGCTGACCCGATTTTCGGAGGTGACGCGCAAAATCCGTGACACAGCCGACTTCACCCATCGCTTGTCGGCTAACGATCACGTCGCCGAAGTCCGAGCATTGAGTGAAGACTTCAACGCCATGCTGGACGTCATCGAGCGCAGCACGCTTGAAGTCAAAGAAAGAAATCGCGATCTTGTGCAGCTCGCGTTTTACGACCCGCTCACCGGCGCGGCCAACCGCGTGTTGCTGCTTGATCGCCTGACGCAATTGATAGATGCGCACCGCCGCGACGGACAACCTTTTGCGGTCGTCGCGTTCGACCTCGACGACTTCAAATTGATCAACGATCAACGGGGTCATCAGGTGGGCGACGCCTACCTTCGCGCCATGAGTCTGGCCTGCAAGTCCGAACTGCGCACCACCGACACCTTTGCCCGTCTCGGTGGCGATGAATTTATTGCGCTGCTGCCCGAAGTTGCCACCCGCGACAACGCGCTTATTGTGGCGCGCAAGCTGGCTGACGCCGTGCGTAGTGCGAACCACGTGCACACGTTGCCCCACTGTTGCAGCGCGAGCATGGGTGTGGGCCTGTACCCTAAGGACGGCGATACGACCGATGCGCTGTTGGCCCGCGTTGACGCGGCCATGTATCAGGCGAAATCCGCAGGACGCAACCAGATTAACTGCGTAAGCGAAGCCGCGCCCCACGAACATCCTGCAAAGGCGACACATGAAATCTGACATTACGCCGCGTTCGCGGAGCGCATTCATCGGCGTCTTATTGACCCTTGCCACCGTGCTGCTCTCGGCCTGCGCAACACCCGTGGCGGTGGTGCCCGTCGCGCCACCGGTCGTCTCGCCGCAGAAGGCGCGGGCAGCGCTGCGATCCCTTAATTTTGACCAGCGCGAGGACGGTTTTCACCTGTCATTGCCTGCCCCGCTGATTTTTCCGTTTGACAGCACCGACCTCTCGCCTGAAGCGCACACCAACCTGCTCGGGGTCGGTCGTGAACTGCACGAGCTCGGCATCGACCAGGCCCTCGTCTACGGCTACACCGACAACGTGGGTGCCGCCGCCTACAACCGCGCGTTGTCACGACGCCGCGCCGACATCGTGGCGCGTGTGATCGCTGAAGGCGGCTATCCGCCCGCGCGCATAGTCGTCAAGGGACTCGGTGCCAGCACGCCGATTGCCGACAACACGACGGCACTCGGGCGGTCACAAAATCGCCGGGTGGTGATCATCGTGCAACTGCCGCAACCTGACTAACTTACGCATCAGCTTTTCGCTGAAATAGCCGTTTAACATCGGCTAAGACCTGATTTGCGGTGTATGTCGATAGTCAGAGTAAAACCATGCGATGCCCAATCAGAGTGTGCATCTCAGGCTAAAGCTGTTATGGAAAAATATCAGGTGCTGCTGACTTAGGCCGGGGCGAATTGTGCGTCGCCGACCTGGTGCGTGCGCCCCAGCGCAACGAGGGTGGCGAGAATTTCCGGCAGCTGCGTCTTCTGCTCCTTTTTATCGTCGGTGCGGCCATAGAACTGCACGGTGGTGAGCGGCGCAGCGCAGATGGGAATAGAAACAAGAAATAGGAATGGGCTCAAGTGTTGCAATATTCAACGCCGTGCGCAGACCCAGTCGCTGGACCATTGTCGCGATACGTCTGGAGACAGAAAGCTTGGCATGGCTGCTGCTTATGCAACGGGCGGCTTCACGCTAAATCAGGTGGCAAATGCTTTTGATATGCACTACGCGACCATCAGCCGCGCTGTAAGTGGGAAGTAAGGCATTGCTTTGTTCTGTTGGGTTGGTATGTCTATGTCGCCAGTCTTACCCAATTGTTGACGCAATTCTTGCGTGACCCGATTCTTGCGCGCTGCTGTCGCGCGTGGAGGGTTGAAAACACATGTCTGATCCGCTACGTTGAGGTTGTCATTTATTGCGTAGCGATTGCTTTGAGCGCCTGCGTGCTCGCGATGCTGCGCATCGAGTCGATGAGGTCGGCGAGCACGCGCGCATCAAGGTTGGCACAGCGCGTGAGTCGAACAGCAGCTCTGAGCTGAATGCCGCCGGCGCATTGGGCTAAAAGCACTTTTTTGATAGAAGTCGACAATGTAGAAAATGTCATGCCAGCGCAAATAAAATAAGAGCTAAGGGCATATTGCTGTTGCTGGCCCTGTTCGCGCTCGCAGTGAAAGGAAATCGCTCCGCGCGACGACTGAACAGCAGGGCGTGGTTTGACATTCGCGGCTACGTGCATTTGCCCGAATCTGCGCATCAGCAGTAAACTTGCCGCGACCCAATTTTCATGTCTTTTTTGCAGGGATTTCTTTTGTGAAACACATCCTCCTCGCCGTTGTTGCCGTTCTTAATCTGGCGTTTTCTTTTGTCCTGCCGACGCACGCTGCTGACGTGCTTCGCTTTGGTGTGGGCCTCTACCAGCCCGACAAGGAAAAGAACGACGCGACCTATCGTCCGCTCGCCGAGTACATCGGTAAGCAGCTGGGGCGCGAGGTCAAGCTCTACACCGTGGACACTTGGGAGGGTCTGGCCAAGTCGCTGGCCAACGGCGAAACCGACATCGCACTGATGGGCCCCTGGGGTTACGTGCTGGCGAATCACGTTGCGGGCGCGCAAGCCGTGTCGACCATCCTGTACGACGGCAAACCGGAATACTTTGCGATCATGATCACGCATCCGAAATCCGGCATCAAGTCGATTGCCGACCTCAAGGGCAAGACCTTTGCATTTGGCGACAAGGGCTCGACCTCGGGTTACCTGATTCCGAGCTATCACTTCCAGAAAAACGGTATCGATATCAACACGTTTCTCGGCAAGGTCATCAACACCAAGCATCAGACTATCGAACTGCAAGTGACGCGCGGCGAGCTGGATGCCGGTGCAGACTACAACCGCAATCGCGATGCGATGATTTCTGATGGCCTCATCAAAGCCGCTGACAGCGTGATTTTCTGGACCTCCGATCCGTTGCCGAACGACGCCATTGCCGTGAGTGCAACGCTTGCCAAAGACGCGGCGTTTGTCGGCACGCTTCAGGCAGCGCTGGCCGCGATTGGCCCGGAACTCAAGCGCACGCCGAATCTGTTGCCGCCGCGCTACACCGGCTTTGTGTCGAAGGACAACACGTTTTACCGCCCCATTCGTGACGCCGGGCTGGCCAGTGGGCAACTGCCAGCGCAGTGAGTGTGGAGCAGCGCACCGCGCGCCTGCATGACACTCAGCCCATCGCCGAAGCCCATCGCAGTCCGCCGCCACCGGGTCGGGTGACGGTGCTATCGCTGCTGCTGATTTTCTGCGGTCTGCTGGTGCTGGTGAGTTTGTGGACGCTGGCGTCAGAGGACGAGCTGAGCCTCGGCCGCAGACCGTGGCAGAACCTGAAAAAAACGGTCGCTGAAATGTCGGAGCCCAGTTTTTTGCGGGTGTGGTTTGGTGACACCCACGCCGAGGCACGCGATGCCGACGGTAAGGTGCTGCGCGTAGATGATCAGCAGGCCAATGAGCGCCGCTATCTCGCGGGCGTGGGCCGCGCGCTGTGGACGACGTTGCGCATTGCCACGCTCGGCACCGCGCTCGCGGCGCTGATCGCACTGCCGCTCGGGTTGCTGGCCGCGCGTACGCTGCACGCGCCGCGACCGCTGTTCTGGGGGGCCAAAGCGGTACTCGACACCATGCGATCCATTCACACGCTGGTGTTCGGCCTTTTTCTTGTGGGCATTGTGGGCCTTGGCGCGACCGCAGGTATCCTCGCCGTGGCCCTGCATTCGGCGGGCACGCTCGGTAAGTTGCTGGCTGAAGCCATTGAATCGCTGGATGCGCATCCGGTCGACGCCGTGCGTGCGACCGGTGCGACTGGGGCGCAGGTCTTCTTCCTCGGCGTGTGGCCCGCGGTGCTGCCGCAGTATGTCTCGCAAGTGCTCTACGTGTGGGAATTCAACATCCGTGATTCAACAATTCTTGGTTTGGTGGGGGCCGGTGGTTTGGGCCTGTTGCTGTCCGAGGCGATGTCGCTGTTTCAATGGGGACGACTGGCCACCTTGCTGCTCGCCATCGTGATCATGGTGACGGCCTTTGATGCGGTGAGCCGCGCCGTACGACGGAGGCTCGTATGACTGCGCTCGCCGTGGTCGAAGCGAGCGGGTTGTACGTCAACGCGGGTGATCATGTGTTGCTGCGTGACGTGAATCTGAGCGTTGCTGCCGGCGAACGAATCGCCATTGTTGGCCACAACGGCGCAGGTAAATCGAGCTTTCTGCGAGCGGTATCGGGATTCAATGGCGTGCATCGCGGCAGTCTGAAAGTGTTGGGCACCGATATCTCGGTGATCCGTGAGCGACGCGCGCTTCGCGACCTGCGCAGCCACGTGGCTCAGGTGCATCAGGGCCTGCATTTGATCGGTCGATTAAGTGTGCTCGACAACGTGCTGATCGGCGGCGCGGCGCGCAACGCGTCATGGCTCACCTGGATCCGTCGCTGGCCCGCGCATGAGGCGGAACACGCGCGCGCAGCCCTGGCGCGCGTAGGCATGAGCTGGGCTGCCGGTCGGCGCACCGATTCGCTGTCTGGCGGCGAACGGCAGAAGGTCGCCATTGCGCGCGCGCTGCATCAGAACGCCCCAATGCTGCTCGCGGACGAGCCCACAGCGAGTCTCGATGCGGAAGCTGCCGACGAGGTTATCAATCTGCTCACCGCACTTGTTGCCGAGCGTAAATCAACGCTGATCTGTGTGGTGCATGATCTCGATCTGGTGCCGCGTCTGGCGGATCGTGTGATCGTGTTGCGACGCGGTCAGGTGGTGGCAGACGTGGCCGTGACCGCCAATACCGCGAGTGAACTGCGTGGAGTCATGAAATGATGCAAATGACCGGATCTGAGCCAACCGCGCAAACTCAGCAACCGGAGCCAGGGCGAGTTTGCCCGTTGCGTTATCGCTACGGAGCCGCAGCAATTGCACAAGTCGAGCCACGTGTCGCGCAAACGCTGTACGTGATCGGCGGGCTCTATGGCAACCTGCCTGCTCTGGATGCCGTCGAGCGCATGGCTTCCGCTGAATCGACGAAGCCAACGCTGTGCTTCAACGGCGATTTCAACTGGTTCAACATTGCCGATGGTCAGTTCACCGAGATTAATCGACGTGTGCTTTCGCATGACGCGATTCAGGGTAATGTCGAAGCGGAATTTGACGCAACCGGCGATGACGCAGGCTGCGGCTGCGCCTATCCCGAAAGCGTGGATTCCGGAATCGTTGAGCGTTCCAACTTGATTCACGCACAGCTCAAGGCAACGGCGCGACGTCACCCCGACCTGTCCGCTCGCATCAACAGGCTGCCGATGTTTGCGCGCTATCAGGTCGGCGATTGCCGCATTGGCGTGGTGCATGGCGATGCAGATTCGCTGGCAGGATGGCGGTTTGATGTGAATGAGCTGGACGATCCCGCTGCTGTGCCGTGGCTTCAGTCGGTATTTGCCCAAGCCGATGTACAAATGTTTGCCAGCACGCATACCTGTCTGCCCGCGATGCGTGAGTTCGCATTGATCGGCACGCACCGTAATGAGCGCGGCTGGGTTGTCAACAACGGCGCGACCGGCATGCCCAATTTCTCAGGCGATCTGTCTGGACTTTGCACCCGAATCGGACTCACGCCGTCGCCCCATCCTGCCGTTCATGAAGTCAGGGTGGCTGGTGCGTACATTGCGCTGCTGCCGGTTCGTTTCGACATCGAGCGCTGGCGCGCGGAGTTCCTGCAGCAATGGCCCGACGGCTCGGCAGCGTGGGCGTCCTACTGGCAGCGCATCAACAGCGGACCGACGTATCAGGCTGCGCAGGCGATTAGTCGCGGGTCGTCAGCTATTGGCTGAAGCACAGGCATCGCTCGCGGTGTCGGAGTACTGCGTGCAAGCTAAAGCCACTTGGCCTTGCGGAACCGCCAATACAA
Organism: Burkholderiales bacterium; assembly: GCA_025354075.1. Lineage (GTDB taxonomy): Bacteria > Pseudomonadota > Gammaproteobacteria > Burkholderiales > Casimicrobiaceae > Casimicrobium. The sequence goes on from JANXNO010000157.1 coordinate 8,973, forward strand.
AATTGAGCAGGCCGTAGCGATGATGACCAGTGCGGTCGGGTAGCCGTACTCCCAATTCAGCTCGGGCATCGCCTTAAAGTTCATGCCCCAGATGCCTGCGAATGCGGTGCACACGGCGAAGATACTGGCCCAGGATGCGAGCCGCTTGGTCACTTCGGTATCTTCAATGGTGACCATTGCCAGATTGACCTGAATGGCAGTGCCGATGGTGTCGCGCATGCTCTCGATCAGACCGTTGATGCGGCCCAGGTGATCCACCACGTCGCGAAAATAATCCTGCACACCGATGCACACCTGAGGCACACGACCACCATGCAATTTGCCTGCACTTTCCATCAGCGGAGCGACAGCGTGTTTGAGCACCATGACGCGGTTCTTTAGTTCGTAGAGCTGCTCCATGTTCGCTCTGGCCGTGCCTTTGGTGAAGATTTTGGCCTCAATGGCTTCAAGCTCGGTTTCGAACGCGTCGATGATCGGAAAGTAGCGGTCGACCACGGCATCCATCAACGCATAGAGCACAAATCCCGAGCCAAACCTCAGCAACTCGGGCTCGCTTTCGCAGCGCGTGCGTACGCCGAGAAATCCGTGGGTGCTGCGATTGCGAATCGACAGCACGTAATTGCTGCCGGTAAACACGTCGACCTCGCCAACGCTGAGATTTTTCAGATCACCATCGACCGGTTCAACCAGATGCACCACCGTGAAAAGTGACGCACCGTATTCCTCGATTTTTGCGCGCTGGTGGCCGTGTCGCGCGTCTTCCACCGCGAGCTCATGGAGGCCAAATTCGTGCTGCATTTCTGCCAGCTCTAGCTCAGTTGCGTCCTGTAGCGCCACCCATACGAACGCGCCGGGTCGCGCGAGGTAGTCGCTGATTTCTGCCACGGGAATATCGGCGAGTTTTTTGCCGTTTTGGTAGACGACGCAGTTGATCAGCATGGGGGTCTGTCAATCGAGATTGGATGATCCTGTTATTTTGTCAGGGCTGCGTTACAGGGTGGCGACGGTTGCACCCACCGGGCTAAACGGAGCCGCCACGCTCGCAGGTGCTAGACCAGTGGGCGCTGCGGGGGCCGACCATCGCCGTACAAATCGGCCAGCCGGACGAGCGCTTTTACGTCGCGCATGTAGAGCCGCCCGTCGAGCACTTGATGCAAGCCGCGGCGCTCCAGTTTGCGCAGCGTTTTGTTGGTGTGCACGAGCGACAGGCCGAGCCCGTCGGCCACGTGTTGCTGCGTGAGCGGGAACGGCACGCCCGATGCACCGCCGTCAGCTTGCAGCGCGGCCGCGCGTTTGAACAGCAGAATCAACAGCGTCGCAATCCGCTCTTCAGCACTGCGCCGTCCGACCGAGAGGAGGGTGTCATCCACCAGTGATTCTTCGTGCGCAGTCAGCCAGGTGATGTTGAAACCCATCGACGGCGACTGCCGGTGCAGCTCCCACAACGCGTCGCGCTGAAACACGCAAAAAACCGAGTCGGTGAGCGTGACCACACCATGCGCCGAGGCGTCGCCCATTTTTTGCTGCACGCCAATGAAATCGCCGGCGAGCAAAAAATTAAGAATTTGCCGGCGCCCATCGCTCAGCGTCTTGAAGCGAAACGCCCAACCGCTGAGCAGCGTGTAGAGCGGCGCATCGGTCTGGCCTTCGAGAATGAGAGTTTCTCCCGCTGCGAGCGTTTGCTGCCGCCGCCTCAGCGTTTGCACCAATTCGATCTCTTGCGCGGTGTTTGAAAGGAAAAGCGGTAGCGTCCGCAGGGGACATTGCTTGCAAGGAATTTCGGTCATGGCGCTGGCCCCAGGTCAGGTTGAACTTGCGCAAATCGCAACATGTCTTTTTACACAATTGCTTGATTGATTCGCCAATATATTGCGGCCCAGCGTGTCGGTTCGCACATAACCGACTTTGCCAAGGAAATTCAACATGCCGACACGCCGATTGCCCGTAGGACTGCTGCTCACCCCACAGTTCATCTCGACCCGGCCCGTATTGCACGCTGTCACCGTGCATTGCCACGCTTTGGATCGAACCAAAACCCCTCGATTACTGCCCCAAAAGTCGCCGCACGCTGTGAACGCACTACCCATTAATCGCACTTTCATCGATCACGAGACCGCGAACGTGCAGGCAGAGGGCGTGGGTGAAGTGTCCCCCAGTGCGTGCCTTCGCCTTGCGCCGGATATCGACCTGGCAGGGGACGCGCCCGCTGCCGCTGTAGAACACTGGGACGTGTTGTTTTCGGCGGTGATAGCGCGACTCTCCCACGCATCCGACGTGTTGGGCGAGCCCGACAGCCCACATGATGATCGTGTCGCTCGCATGCAGGTGACAGTGCGGGAGTGCATTGAAGCACTTGAGCAGTTGCACGCCACCAAGCTGCGTGCGTTTGTAGCTCGAAAGTAATGCGCTTAAGCAAGCGGGTAGGCGGGTAAGCGGGAAAGCGGGTGCGCCGATAAACGGGTTTGACGTTGCCGATTCGCAGCATCAGCATCCGATCGAAAGTCCTGATGCGGGCGAGAGAGCCTGCAACAGGAGTACGTGTGAGATAGCCACAAAAATAGCGTGAAACCCATTGTGGCAGATTTTACGAACTCGCTAAATGCTGCGCCTACTCACTTCGTTGCTTCGCGTTCCTGCAGCGCACGCCACATGACCTTGCCAGAACCACTCTTCGGCAACACGTCGACAAATTCCACAATGCGGGGCGCTTTGTACGCAGCCATGTTGGCGTGCGCCCATTCGGTGATGTCTTTTTCTGAGGTATCTTTTGCATTGGCCCGCAGTACGATCACGGCCTTGACCGACTCGCCGCGATAGGCGTCGCGCGTTGAAATGACGCAGGCTTCCTGCACCGCCGGATGGCGGAACAGCAGCGCT
>JANXNO010000162.1 GCA_025354075.1 Burkholderiales bacterium
TCCAGAGCAGCGGTCGCGAGGGCGGTTGTGCCTTCCACTGTGCCGCAATCCGCCGCAATTGCGGAGGCGTTGATGCCCGCCGCTTTTAGTTCAGCAACCGCCTCATCAAGCTCGTCCTGCTTGCGCGCGGAAATCAGCACCGTTGCGCCCGCCTCGCCGAGCGAGTGGGCGATTTGCAGCCCGAGGCCGCGTGATCCGCCGGTGATGAGTGCCTTTTTTCCGGTCAGGTCGAAGAGTGCTTTTATGTTGCGTGCGTTCATGGTGTCCTCCTAAAAACTGTCGATTGAAATGTTGGCGCAGGTCATATCGCGCGCGCTAACGGGCGCGAGCCATGCGTCGATTTTTGGTAATTCGTAATGAAAGAAATAGCGCATTGCCGCGCGTTTGCCTTCGATGAATGCGTCGTGTCGCGTTGCTGTCCCCTCTCCCGCGCGCGGGAGAGGGCTAGGGTGAGGGTCGTCGAATGACGCGGCTACATCCAACCATATCCAAGCCAACACCATATGCCCGAACGCCTGCAAATACGGCGTAGCGTTCGCCAGCGCCTCGGTCGGGTTGCCCGTTGACCAAGCGGCCTTCGTCGCCGCGCCAACGCATTGCAAAGCACGCGCCAAAGCCTGCGCATGATCCGCCAGCGCTGGCACATGCATCGCCCGCATGATCGTGTCGTTCATGCGCGTTGCGAGCAACGTGAGGCCTTTGCCGCCATCCATCACGACTTTACGACCCAGCAGATCGAGCGCCTGAATGCCGTGGGTGCCCTCGTGAATCATGTTCAGACGGTTGTCGCGCCAGTATTGTTCGACCGGAAAGTCGCGCGTGTAGCCGTATCCACCGTGAATCTGGATCGCGAGCGAATTCGCCTCAAGGCACCATTCACTCGGCCAGCTTTTGGCAATCGGCGTCAGCACTTCGAGCAGCAGTTTCGCGTCTGCGAGCGCTTCGCCTTCGCCCGTATGCGTTTCGTCCACCAGTCGCGCACAGTAAAGCTCCAGCGCCAGCGCGCCTTCGCAATACGCCTTCTGCGCAAGCAGCATGCGCTTGATGTCGGCGTGCTCGATGATGGGGATCGGCTTTTGCTCGACGGCCTTGCCGCCGGTCGTAATCGGACGTCCCTGCGCGCGCTGCTTGGCGTAGTCCAGCGACGCTTCGTAGCCCGCCATGCCGAGCATCGTCGCAGCGAGCCCAACGCCGATGCGCGCCTCGTTCATCATGTGGAACATGCAGCGCAGGCCGTCACCCGGTTTGCCAACGAGATATCCCACCGCACCGG
>JANXNO010000175.1 GCA_025354075.1 Burkholderiales bacterium
CGCGCTGCTGGCGCAGGGGGCATTGATCACGCCCGCGATGGTGGACAGGGGTGCATTGGCGCAAAGCAGCGTTCCGGTCTGGCAGAAGGTTGCGTCACTCACCGCGCCGCCGTCGCAAAAGCTCGCGGTGCCGGTCGGGTCGGGCTGCTACTGCCGGTGACGGTGGCGGTGAAGGTCACCGATTGGCCGAAACTCGACGGCGCGGACGACGAACCAAGCGTGGTGCTGCTGGGGCTGATTACGTTGATGGTGATCGGCACCGCGCTGCCGGCGAGGCCGTTGACCAATACGCTCAGCATATAGGGGCCCGGCGGCAAACTGGTCGCGTCAGGTAAAGGCGCGCTTTCATAGGCGGTGGCGGATCGCATCGAAGCGGCGGCGGGCGCTGCCCACACGCTTTGCTCGTTGTCTGTGCGGCGCAGTTGCAGCAGCGGATAGTTGGTGGCGCTGCTGCTGGTGCTGCCGCCTGAGGCTTCGCTGTCGCCGTTGAAGCCGCTGCCGATGAGCGTGATGCTGCTCCCCGTCGTAACCGGGCTACTGACGGTTGCGATCACCGGGCGGCGGCTGTCGCTGATGCCGAGGTCGTACAGGTAGAGCTCGACGCTGCTCACGGCGGTTCCACCGCCACTAGTTCCTGCAGCGATTAGCACCTTGCCCGAGGGCAAAAGGGTGGCGCTGTGAGAATAGCGGCCGATCGCAAGGCTGCCCGCACTGCTCCAGCTGTTACTGACCGGGTCATAGAGCTCGGCGCTGTTCGCGGCGTTGCCGCTTCCGTTGAGGAGTCCGCCTGCGACGAGCACCTTGCCCGAAGGCAACAGGGTCGCAGTGTGGCGATCGCGCGCGATCACCAGGCTAGCGGCGCTGCTCCAGGAGTTATTGGCGGGGTCATAGAGTTTGGCACTGTTCAAGTAGGTGCCGCCGACAGTGACGCCTCCAGCGACTAACAGCTTGCCTGACGGCAGCAGCGTGGCACTGTGGAAGTAACGAGCGGTCAACAAGCTGGCAACGGGGCTCCAGGTGTCTGCTACTGGGTCATAGAGCTCGACGCTATTCGAGACGGTGCCGCCGCTGCCAAGTCCCCCGGCGACCAGTACTTTGCCCGAGGGTAGGAGGGTGGCGGTGTGCAAGTAACGCGCCGTGCCCAGGCTGGCCGCACTGCTCCAGCTGTTGCTCGATGGGCCATAGAGCGCAGCGCTAGTCAGGGCGGCAGCGCTGCTACTGAGTAGTCCACCAGCAACCAGAACCCTGCCTGATGGCAGCAGCGTGGCTGTGTGCGAGGAACGAGCGGTCGCGAGAGTACCCGCGCTGCTCCAGGTGCCCGTGGCGGGGTCATAGAGTTCAGCAGTGTTCAGGGATGAGCCATTGAGTCCCGCTGCGGCAAGCACCTTACCCGAGAGCAGAAGGGTGGCGCTATGGTTCAGGCGGCCCACCGCAAAGCTGCCCGTGCCGCTCCAGGTGTTGCTTCCGGGGTCATACAGTCGGGCACCGTTTAAGGGGATGCCGATGGTATTGCCTCCACCAGCGACTAGCACCTTGCCCGAGGGAATCGGAGTAGCGGTGTGGCGATCGCGTGCGATCGCCATATCGCCCCCGCTGCCCCAGGTGTTGCTGGCTGCAGGGTCGTAAAGCTCGGCGCTGGTCAACGTGGCGGTACTATCCAACCCTCCTGCGACGAGCACCTTGGCCGAAGGCATTAGCACGGCGGAATGCCCGTAGCGTAAGGTCGTGAGGTTGCCGGCGCTGCTCCATGTGTTGCTGGCAGGGTCAAAGAGCTCGGCACTGTTCAAAGGCGTGCCAGAGGCGCTCTTGCCCGCCGTGACCAGTACCTTGCCGAGCGGTAGCAGCGTGGCAGTGTGCTGGTAGCGCAAACCAGCGAGGCTGCCGGTGCCGCTCCATGTGTTGCTGGTGGGGTCATAGAGCTCGGCGCTGGACAATGAGCCGTTGGTATTCAGTCCCCCGGCAACGAGCATTTTCCCCGAGGGCAATAGCGTGGCCGTGTGGCCGCGGCGCACGGCGACGAGGCTATTGGTGCTGCTCCAAGTGCCGTTGGCGGGGTCATATATCTCGGCGTTGCTCAAGCCAGTGCTGCCGTTATCAGATCCCCCAGCGACCAGCACCTTGCCTGAGGACAGCAAGGTTGCGGTGTGGCCGAAACGCGCCGTCGCGAGGTTGCCTGCGGGGCTCCAAGTGTTGGTGCCGGGATCGTAGAGCTCGGCACTGTCGAAGTAGGCGGCACCAAACTTGTATCCCCCAGCGACCAACACCTGACCCGAGGGTAACAACGTGGCGGTGTGTTCTGCACGCCCCGTCTGAAGCCCATCCGCGTTGGTCCAGATGTTCCTGGCGGGATCATAGATCTCGGCGCTGCTTAGCGCGTTGTTGGTGCTGTTCGACCCTCCAGCGACCAGTACCTTGCCCGGCGGCAGCAGCGTGGCGGTGTGAAATCGCCTAGCCGTGGCGAGATTGGCTGCGGATTGCCAACCCGCAGCCTGAGACGTGACGCACGCGCCGAGCAGGGTCCAGGCCACCAGCGCGAGCCAGCTTGTAGAGACTAACCTTCGAAGACAAGGCAGCATAAGAATTCTTCTAATGACGGCAACCGTGACAGTTGCTGATCGCGCAAAGTACGATCAGGTTCGACATGAAACAACGCGATGTCGATGGATCAATCTTTACGAGGTGTGAACCCTGAAAAATCGGGTGTGGTTTTGTAAGCTTGCGTGATCGCAGCAACCAGCGTTGATGCAAAACGCGCGCGCACGTACCAGTCGACGATCACGCGATTTTCCGGCTCGCGCAGACAGTTTTCCTCAACAACTCTTTTATTCAAACGTAGATCTTTTGTGCGCCAATCACTACCTTTCGGCAAAAGTAGACTGATAACTATTTGGCTTTTACGCCCATGTGCCTTGGCGGTTTCAGAGAAAAGCTGTACCCCAACATCGCCGAATAAGATGCAGCTGCGGTCTCGTCACGAACGACACACCGAAGCCTGCAAATTGGGGTAATTAACGAGGCTGAAAGTGATTCGCAAACACCTGTTTGGCGACCTTTGTGCCCAGTTCCGCGCCGTGCACGGTGGCCGTTCGAAAATGCATGCCACCATGGATTCGCGCTGCCTGCACTTCGTCCATGAACTGGTCAGTGGTGGCGAATGTGTGGACTGTCGTATTGGCCACTGAGCTGTCGAATTTAAAGCTCACCTGCGTGGTGCCGAAAAATTGGCGTATCGCCTCCATTGAGGCGGCCGCGGCACATGAATGGGCTGCAGGGTATTCTGGATGGTTGGGCGTCGGAACGACCGGCCCCCACGCGCTATCAGGGAGCGTGGCCGAGTTACGTTGAATATCAGCCAACGTGATGGCGCTGGTGGGTCGCCAGAATTCGTGGAAATACTTGCTCTCGAAACATCCGATGATCGCATCTGCGTGGGCCACGTAGATCATTGCCATCAGTCGTGCGCTGTCGGCAAGATTGTCTTGACTGGTGGCGAACTGGCGCAGGTTACGCGGCCAGAATCGCGGCGGCGGCTCGGTCATGAAGCGCGCGTTCTCGGTCTGCTCCGCAATGCGCATTGTGCTGGCGGAAGAGCCCATGGTCTTGCTCTCGTTGAAGTCGCGAGCGTATTCAGCACTCTCAAGCGCAGGGGGCCCAGGTGCGCGAAATTGTGCGGCGCTGGTCAGAGTGAACGGCCTGACGTGCGGATACAAGCGCAGCGCTGGATTCGCGCTGCGAAACTTGCCCGGTTCGGTACCGGAGACGTAAGTTGCAAGCGCGACGTCGCGGCCATCGTTAGCCCGAAACGCGAGCACGCCGCGAGCGACTTCTGCGCCGATGGCGAGGCCACGCGTCTTGGCCTCACCGTCGGGGATCGCCGCAAGTCGCGAGTCGTAGGTCGCCTGATAAATATTTGTTCGCGCTGGAAATAGACGCTTCAGCACGCCGTACGCTGCGGCGTTGGCTGCAGCCTCCATCGACGCTCCGGAAGCGGGCGTTGTCGGCGTGATGGCGAACGGTTTATGGGTGCCCGCGACGGCGATCACTGCGTCATACATCGCCACGTGCAGCGTGGCCAGATCGTCGTCATAGAGCGCTGGACCCTTCTCGGCGGCGGTGCCCGTGGCGGCTGGCGGGACGCTGAGCGTCGCGGTAGCGATTTCATCCCACACCGACACGGTATTGGCACCTAAAGAACGGATTGTTATTGATTGCGCCGGTGTTTTGATGGCCGCACCGCCGCCGCACGCCGTCAAACCAGCAGCTACGCACCCAAGCGCGATAGCGGTACATAGTTTCAGTGGATTTTGATTCACAGAATGCTCCGACAAGAAATTGCCGCAATAGTACGGCGCACCGTACGCTCCTGTTGCTGCGATCCGATGAATCATCGAAATTGGGCCGCCAATCCAAAAAAAACGGGTGTGAATCCGGTTCTGTGCCGGAACGTCCGCCGTTGCGCTCCGGGCTGACGGGTCTTGTCACTCTTCAAGCCTTTTCTGGACGACGCCCATTTTTTCTGACTTCACACCCCTCTTTGCTCGATTCGTCGGCCTCGATTTGCCCGGCAGGACAGGTTGCCCTAACGTCCTTCGTGAGTCGCGGCGTTGTTATTGACGTCGTCAAATTTGGGGAATGTAATGAAGCCGATGTTGATCCGATTCGATACGACGTGCGACGCCCGTTGCCTGCCATGGTTTCGCTTGGCGCGACACTGGCGATTGCGGTGCCGGTCGTCGTCGTTGCCCGCGGCCGGTCGCCGATGCTTGTGACTGCGAGATCGCGTATGCCAGCAGACAACACGGCCCTCCTTGTGTTGACAGCGTTCGCACGGAATAATCCGAGTTCTGTCGTGCGCGCCACGCTAGTGGATCTGATCGTGCGATGCGGAGGGCGCGTAATAGTGCAAAAACGCAGTTGGCATGAGGTCGTTGCGAGAAGCTTTCGTCATGTCACGCTAGGCAGGGCCGTATTCGTAATGGTTTTCTCCGCCGTCACGGCGGCGCAAATTGTGCTGCAGCCTGTTAGCTTGGCGTATTGGTCGGGTGGCCAGCTTTTTCGGGCGTTGGCAGACAACTTTGTTGAAGGCTTGATCGTCGCGTGGTCGATGTTTCTTGGCGGCTCAATTTTGCTGGCATGGACACGGCAGCGCGGCCTCATGCACATCGTGATGATGGCGTTAGCGATCGTGCTGTTTGCTCTGATTGGTTGTCTGATCGGCTTCTGCCTGACCTATGACAGCGGCTTCTTCCCGCCGCTATCGTTTATCGCTTCCAGCACGCTGCGCTGGAGCGTCATTGGTGGCTTGCTCTTTGTTATTGACAGTCTCATCGACCAGCAACGACAGAATGCGAATCAGCTACGAGAAAGCGAAGCCCGGGTGGCGAGTCTTGGTCGTCAGGCGGCAGAGGCACGGCTGCAATTGATGCAGGCGCAGATCGAGCCGCACTTCCTTTTCAACACGCTGGCCAACGTCAAACGGCTTTGCGCAACCGATCCCGACGGCGGGGCCGAATTGTTTTCGCATCTGATGGTCTACTTGCAAGCCGCGTTGCCAACGTTACGGGAAAGCGAATCGACGCTGGCCATGGAGCTCAATCTGGCCCGTTCGTTTCTCGCGGTATTGCAAATTCGCATGGGTAGTCGCCTGCGCTTTACCATCGATGTTCCGCAAAGCCTTTTGCCGTTGCCGTTCCCTTCCATGGCGCTGCTTACGCTGGTTGAAAATGCGGTCAAACACGGCCTCGCACCGGCGCAACAGGGCGGTAGCATCAGCATTCGTGCCGAACTGCTGAGCGGTGAACTTTGTGTAACTGTAGCCGACACCGGCGTTGGTTTCAGTGCGAAAGGCGGCAGTGGCATCGGCATCGCCAATACCCGTAGTCGACTGGCTGCGGTGTATGGCGATCGCGCCGAATTGAGGCTTTCCGCGAACGCACCCAGCGGAGTGGTCGCCAGCATCACTGTTCCCTTTACAGCGGCACCAGACGCAGCTGGTTTGTTCGCCGCCGGGGTGTCGCCATGAGTGGCCGCGTGGGCACGTTGCCGATCGTTGGCAATCTGGCGGCGACGTCTCTGCCGGTGCTTTCAGGCAGGCTGCAGAAGCCGCGCACCGCGCTTGATTTTCTGATGGAACGATGGCGCTTTTGCGCTGGTTTCTCCTTCGCCATCATGCTGTTCCTCGCCATTCGTCTAATCGACGCGCTCTCCGGTCCGGCGTGGTCTACCCTCATACGTAGCGTTGCCGAAATCTGGTTGGCCCTATGGCTACCATCTGTGCTGACGGTAGGCGTTGGTATCGGCTTGATTGATCAGCAGATTCGTCGAACGTGGCAGCGTCAACTGGGCGTGCTAGCGTTAGTCTTCCTTCCTCCCGTTGTTTTCTTGTTGTTTCATCAGTTTGTTCTGGCTATCGTCGCACGCAAATTTGGGTTTGTGCCCCTGGTCGACGAAATAGCCGCGGATCGCTCCAGTTTCTACTGGGGACAGAGTTCGACGGGTTTCCTCTACTTGGGGCTGCTCGCCTGGTTCTACCTCAAAGTGCAGGATGCAGAACGCAGTGGCGCCGCACTCGGTGCGACGCAACTTGCTGGACTTCGCTTCACTCAGGCCGTAGCGCAAGACAGGCTGAGCTCAATTCAAGCGCACGTTGATCCCGATTTTTTGTTTGCTGCGCTATCGCACGTGCAGGGGGAATATCGACGCGACGCCGTGAAGGCGCAGCTAGCGCTTGATGAGGTCATTGTTTTTCTGCGTTCAGCGCTGCCGCGTCGACACGCCGAACAACGGGCTTTCGCTGAGGAGATTGCGCTGGCCGAATCGTATTTGCGGCTAGCTGGGCTCATCAATGGCAGGCAATTCGAGCTTCGCACTTCTTTTGCCGATGCCGCAAGCGAAGTGGCGGGATTTCCGGCGCAACTCTGTTTGCCGCTCATCA
>JANXNO010000179.1 GCA_025354075.1 Burkholderiales bacterium
GATGGATCGGGTTTGCGAGCGATCCCGTTGACGTCGCTGCGTTTGTCGTTGGCGATCAACCTTGGACAGTCGTTCCTTCAACGCCCGGATGCGCAGCGTAATGAGACTCTTGTCGATCTCAAGCTGTTTCTCGCCCGGCCCGCGCATGCCGACGCCACCGCGCTGCCGCTCAAGGTGCGACCAGCCGCGCACGAGGCGGGTTGACATGTGTTCGAGCTGCGCCAGTTCAACCGCGAGCTTGCCTTCGGCGCTGCGAGCGCGCTGGGCGAAGATGTCGAGAATCAGCGAACGGCGGTCGATAACGCGACAGGACAGCGCTTTTTCAAGATTGCGTTCCTGCGCGCCGGACAGCGAATGATTGAAGATGACGAGTTCGGCGGCATTCTCGGCACACGCCACGCCGACTTCTTCAACCTTGCCTTTGCCCGCATACAGCGCGGGATCGGGCCGGTCGCGTTTGCCAGTGACAACGGCTGCCGTGTCGACACCCGCCGACGCAGCAAGCGCCTGCAATTCTTCTAAATCGTCAGTTAACGCTGCCTTGCCAAATGCTAGCTGCACTAAAACCGCGCGGTCGTTTCCGGCGTGTCGTTCAAACATGATGTAACACCGCCGGGGGTAAATTTCCGCTATTCAGGCGCTTCGTCTCCGTGCGGAATCGTCACGGCTCGTGCCGGAACAATGGTGGAGATTGCGTGTTTGTAGACCATCTGCGTGACGGTGTTTTTGAGGAGAACGACGTATTGGTCGAACGACTCAACCTGGCCTTGCAGCTTGATGCCGTTGACGAGGTAGATGGAGACTTGAACGTGCTCTTTGCGCAGTGTGTTCAGGAACGGGTCTTGGAGGGATTGCCCTTTATTGCTCACTTCTTATTCTCCGAAATTCTTGTTGAATGATGCTTTGTTGTTAGTCACACGTGTCACCAAAACCCAAAGCTTCACAGCGTCAGATGGTGCTGGCTTCCGAGAGTTCAAGCATTAGCTGTCAAAAGATATGACAAACGCAAATTAGCGCTTGCGCCGACCTGACTTCTCGTCTTCCACGTACGGATTATGCCCCGTACGCATTTCAAGCCGCAGCGGCGTGCCCTGAAGCTGAAAAGCGTCGTGAAAGAAACGCTCCAGAAACCGCAAGTAGGTGGCCGACAGCTTGTTAAGCGACGTGCCGTGAATCACCACCACCGGCGGGTTACTGCCGCCCTGATGGGCATAGCGCATTTTGGGCCGCAACACGCCGGCGCGCGGCGGTTGCTGCTTGACAATAGCGTCCTGCAACACGCGGGTTAGCTTTGGCGTCGGCAGCTTTTTGAATGCGGCAGCGTGGGCTTTGGCGGCGGAGGCCATCACTTTGTCTAGACCCTGCTTGGTCTTGGCGGAGATCACGAGCGTTTCGGCGTAATCGACGAAATACAGCTTGCGCTCGCAATCCTCGTTCAGCGTTTTGCGCTGCTCGGAATTGGCTGCGTCCCATTTGTTCAGGCAAACCACCAACGCGCGACCGGCATCCTGAATGAACGAGGCGAGCTGCACATCATGGTCACTAACACTTTGCGTCGCGTCGATCATGAACACCACGACGTTGGCATCTTCAATCGCCTGCAAGGTCTTGATGACTGAAAACTTCTCGATGACATCAGTTGTTTTGCCCCGCTTGCGTACGCCCGCCGTATCGATCAGCGTGTAATCCTTGCCCTTGTAGACAAAGTCCAGATAGATTGAATCGCGCGTGGTGCCGGGTTGGTCGAACGCAATCACGCGCTCTTCGCCGATCAGCGAGTTCACCAGCGTGCTTTTGCCGACGTTCGGATGGCCGACGATGGCGATCTTGGTGCGCGCTGGCGGCTCGGGTGCAAAGGCCACACCTTCGCCTTCTTCGCCCGCTTCCCCGGCGGGGCCAGAGGCGATCATCTTGCCGCGTGCGTCGAGCTTGACCGGTTCGATTTCCTCGTCCTCATCAGGCGCTTCAGGCGCACCGGGAATCGGGGCTTTTTCGTGCAGTGCCAACTCAAGCAGCGCATTGACGCGATCACCTTGGGTGGCTGAAATTGCGTACGGCTCGCCGATACCAAGTTCATAAAACTCAGCCGTTACGCGAGCGTCGTTCATGCCTTCGGTCTTGTTCACCGCGAGATACACCGTGCGACCACGCTTACGCAGCAGATCGGCAATGCGTGCGTCTTGTGGCGTTACGCCTGCGCGCCCGTCCACAAGGAATATTACGATGTCGGCTTCGTCTAGAGCTTGCAGCGTTTGCCGCGCCATTTCTTTGAGGATGCCTTCCTTTGCAACCGGCTCGAAACCGCCGGTGTCGATCACCACAAAACGGCGCTCGCCTACTCGGCCCTGACCGTATTGGCGATCACGCGTGAGGCCGGGAAAGTCCGCGACCAGCGCGTTACGCGACTTGGTCAGGCGGTTGAAGAGAGTGCTCTTTCCCACGTTCGGGCGGCCGACTAGGGCGATGGTGGGGAGCATGGGGCAGCGGTACTAAAAAGTTGAAGTTGTTCGCGGTCGAATGCATCAACCGCGATGAGTAGCGGCTCAGCGCGCCGAAACCGAGACGACCTGGCCGCTTTTGGTTTGCACTAGTG
>JANXNO010000191.1 GCA_025354075.1 Burkholderiales bacterium
GTGCGGCGTGAAAAGCGGCTATGCGCGCCTCGATCTCAGTCCGATCAGTCAGCCCCACCGGGTCATGGCGGCCGGCGAGACACGAAATGAAGGGTTGATAGCGCTCCAGACTTTTGCGATACAGACGCTGCAACTCCATGATGGGCTCGTCATGATCATCCACCCGCAGGTCAAGCTCAGGGTAGTCCTCGTCGCCGAAAATGCGCAACGCGGCGGCCTGTTTGCCACGCTTGTCACCGCCCGCCGCCTCGCCTGCAGCCATCGCCACCAGCAGGCGTTCGGCCATCGGCAACGCGTGAGCATCGCTATATGCCCGTGCCGTCTCAGCGAGCACCTGCGGGCCTGCGAGCATGTTGCCTGCAACACTGAAATCGTCAAATATTTGGTGACCGCACCATTCGATACAGTCGGCGCCCGTATGCGCTGCCGCCACTCCTGACGCAGGCAATACATGCAGCTGGCGCTGCGCGCTGCCCGCATCTGCGGCCGTGAGTGTCTCGATGACGTCGGCTGCAGACTTGCCGCTTGCCAGCAGCTCGATGCCCGAAGGGCCATACAACGGGTTCATTAGCGCCTGCGTCGATAACGCGCCCACACCACGGCGCATGTGTACACACAGCGCGCCCACCGCAAAGAAGCGGCTGGCAATGGCGACACCAAGGCGACCTTCTTCATCGCGGGCGAGGATTGACCAGGTCACAATGAGGCGCTTTGCGTGAACGCGTGCCCGAATACGCCCGGGCGGCAATTGCCTTCGTTCATGTTGCTTTGCTGTTGAAATGATTGTTCATCGCGTACCTTTGAAAATCGCGTTGAACCAGCGGTATTGCGTCGACCCTGAACCACTGGCTGCGACACTGAAAAGCGCTGTCAAATGATACGCACTTCATCTGGCAAACACCGTGCCACGATCCATTCCTGCTGTCGGCGGCGGAATCGACAGGCACGGCGGGTAGCGCGGTGTTCCCGCGCATCGCCTACCGGTGCTTGCAAACTCGCCCCTACAGTTGGCGCTGCACCCGGGGTGTTTCCGGCACCGGATACCCGGCCTTGCCAAATTCGTGCGCGATCATTTTGTTGATGTCAAAGTAGACCTGCCAATAGTGGTCGGTGTGGCAGTAGCCACGCACAGTTAGCAGCGGACCTTCGGCGGTGAATTTGGCGATTTCTACTTCCGGCCCGGGCGTAGCGAGGACATTTTTGATGCCGGGCAACGCCGCCTTGAGAAGCGTGATGGCGTCGTTCACGTCAACGCCGTTGGCAATCTTGGCATCACAGTCGACGCGACGCTGCGGTAGCGACGAGAAATTTTTGATCGTATCGCTGAAGATTTTGTTATTGCCGACGATGTGCGTCACGCTGTCACCAGAAACAATCGTGGTGCCAAACAAACCCAGCTCCTTCACGGTGCCCTCGACGCCCCCTGCGCTGACGTAATCGCCGACCTTGTACGGACGTAGTACCTGCAGGAACGCACCCGCGGCGAAATGCGACAGCAGCCCACCCCATGCGGTGCCTATCGCGAGGCCCGCGCCGGCCAGCAGCGCGGCGAAACTTGTGGTTTGCACGCCGAAGATGTCGAGAATGGCGAGAATCAGGACGATGTTGAGCAACACGCCAATAATGGACACGAGATAACGCGCGAGCGTGGGCTCGATCTTGCCAGTACGGTTAATCGCCTTTTCGATCAAGTTGAGCATCCACCCGACGATCCATCTACCGATAATCCAGACGACGATGGCAGCCAGCACTTTAAGGCCGAACTCCGCGCCTTTCGTGGTCAGCCACAACATGATTTGTTCTGTGTTCAATGTGCCCATGATTTCGTTGTCCGCCTCGTCTTTGAGGGGCTTATTCGTAGCATCGACGCGTACAAAAATCCACCGCCCGCTCGCGAAAAGCTAATTTTCAGACGAATCAACTTGAACGCGCGCAAAGGGAAAACCCCGAAGCGCGGCGCGGACTACCGGGCGCTTCGGCTTCTATACTGGTGTCCGCACGATTTAAGGAGGAACCCATGCGTCGCTTTCACGCACTTACCGTCGCCGCTGCAACATTGGCGGCCATCTCAACGCCTGCTGCCTTTGCGCAGGACAAAGGCAATCTCAATATTTATTGCTCGATGCAAATCGAGTGGTGTACGTTGGCCGCCAACGAGTTTTCAAAGCAGACCGGCATCAAGGTCAACACGTCGTTCAAGGGCTCGGGCGAAACGTTCGCACAGATCAAAGCCGAGGCGACCAACCCCAAGGGCGACGTGTGGTTTGGTGGCACCGGTGACCCGCATTTGCAGGCCGCAGAAGAGGGTTTGAGCGAGGTTTATCAATCGCCGATGATGAAAGACCTGCATCCGTGGGCGACCTATCAGGCGCAGATCGCGGGCTATCGCACGGTCGGTATTTATGCCGGTGCGCTTGGCTTCAGCTTCAACACCGAAGTGCTGGCGAAGAAAAAACTGGAAGCCCCGAAATGCTGGGCTGATCTGATCAAGCCCGAGTTCAAGGGCGACGTGCAGATGGCAAACCCTGCCGCGTCAGGCACCGCGTACACCGCCATGGCAACGCTGGTTCAGGTGTTTGGCGAAGACAAGGCGTTTGAGTATCTGAAAGCACTGCACAAGAATATTTCGAACTACCCCAAATCCGGCACGGGACCGGTCAAGGCAACCGCGCGTGGCGAATCCGCCGTCGGCGTGAGCTTCATGCACGACGTACCTGGCGAAGTTAAGAACGGTTTTCCCGTCGGCATGGCCGCACCGTGCGAAGGCACCGGCTACGAAGTGGGTTCCATGAGCATCCTCAAAGGCGCTCGCAACATGGACAACGCGAAGAAGTTTTACGACTGGGCGCTAACGCCAGACGCACAAAAACTCGCGGCGCAAGCCAAGCAATATCAGCTGCCGTCCAACAAAAATTCGCCCCAACCACCGGAAGCACCGCGTTTTACAAACATCAAATTGATCCAGTACGACTTCAAGAAATACGGATCATCGGCCGAGCGTAAACGCCTGCTGGAGAAGTGGGAAAAGGATGTGAATTCGCTGCCGCGCGGATAGCCGTGGGGCAACAGCATTTTGCTGTAGCCCAACATATACCTGGGCTAGGCGGCATTTAGCTGTAAAGTCGATAGTTGCAAAAAAAGCCGTCTAAGCCCAGTTCGACTGGGCTTTGTGCGATAAAGGTGTAACTTCGATTGCCGTGGACGTCTGTGAGCGAACCGCGGCCGTTTCCTCTCCCGAGCGAACCGGATTACTTTGTGTACAGCGAACCCACGTCTCCGCGTTTCAGGCGTAGCGCTTGCTCTTGGTAATTGGCCGCCATAAGCGGAACGAAGCGCGCGTAGGTTGCAAAACGCGACGCGCCTTCAACTAGAAACGACGCGAACTCGCGCACGACGGGTCGCGTGTCATATGACGACTTGTTGACATAGATGAAGAGCAGGCGGCTCATCTTTGCGTACTGGCCGTTGACGACTGTTTGTATGGACGGCAGGACCGGACCACTGCCTTCATCGAGCGCCAGCGCGGCGACCTTGCCGGTCTGATCGGCATAGCTTGCCAGACTGACATATCCCAGCGATCCGGGCGTCTTCGAAACGCGATCGACCACCACCGCATGTTCGCCCGTTTCCTGATAGTCTGCACGCATCATTTTTGCCGTTCCACTCACGGTGGCCGAGAAAAAGTCAAAGGTGCCGGATTTCTGATCGAGACCGAACAGCGTGATGGGCGTGGCGGGATAGCCTGAGCGCACCTGATTCCAGGTCAGTTTCTTGCCTGTAGACTCAGTTCCCCAGATCAGGCGCAAGTCATTGAGACTCACATCGCGCAACCAACCGTCATTGCGATTGGCGATCAAAACCACCGCGTCCCACGCGACCGGGATTTCGACAAATGTCACACCACGCGATTTGCACAACTGCATCTCTTTGCCCGTCACTGCACGCGACGCCATCGCGATGTCGGTCTTGTTGTCACAAAGCGCGGCAAACCCGGTGCTCGTGCCCTTGGCATCCAGCACAATGGAAACGCTAGATTTTGACTTCTTGAACTGACCGGCGGCTGCTTCGACAATGGGCTCGACGGTATCGGAACCGTTGATTCGTAAATCCGGGACGTTTTGTGCAAAGGCGAGCATCGGCAGACAAGCGAGCAGCATGCTGCGGCCGCGATAGAACATGGACATAGTGACTCCGGTCGTAATATTTTTTTGGGATTGTTGAGCCTGTGCCAGCGTGAACCTGAATGTGTCGGCGACACATGTATACAAAGCCCCCTGCAACAAACTGGTCAGACGCTCATTAATGTTATTTCAGTTACGTGACAGTTTTGTGACACTTTGCAGACGCTGTTCCAGAAATCATCCGTTGCGCCGCAAAGCGGGGGAAAGTCTTAGACCAATAACGCTGAATGGGTTTCTGCACAACGACGCTCAGTAGTAACGGAGTGTTCACCGGGCGTTCACGTGCCACGGCATGCCCCGTCGGCATGTAAATGACACAGCGCCGCAATTTCTTGTTACAGGTGTCGCAAAATAACGCATGAGCGTACCCGTCCCTCTCCAGCACAGCGACACCGATCCACGCACGCTTGGCTGGATGCAGGGATTTCCGCCATCGCCTGAAAAACTGCTGCGTTTTGACGACGGTTCGTATTACGACTTTCCGCAACGACGCTGGTCGTTCAGCCACATGCGTGAGTTGCTGCCGACGTCACGGGTGTCGCGTGGCGACGGGCCGGTGTGTGCATTGCCGCGAGCAGATCGCGACGATCTGGACGCGGTGCCGTTCACCACGATGGACGGCCGCGCGTCTAGCTGGGGCGAAGCGTTTGCGGCAAATTACACCGATGGTGTGGTGGTGCTGCATCGCGGT
>JANXNO010000198.1 GCA_025354075.1 Burkholderiales bacterium
TGATCGGGTTCCCGGCGCTGCGTGTGCAGCTTCATTACCTCGGGTTCGCCACGCTCGGGTTCAATTTGTTGCTAGTGCTGTTCTTCCGCAATGAAGAGTGGTTGACTGGTGGCACGTTTGGTATTCAGAATATTAAGCGCCCCGATTTCCTCGGCATGCCGCTTGAAAGCAACACAAGTTTTTATTTTCTCGTGCTTGCGATCACCATCCTCTTCGGCGCGCTATTGGCGCTGCTCTTGCGCTCACCGTGGGGACGCGCGTTTGCGGCATTGCGTGACAACCCGATTCGTGCCGAAAGCACCGGCGTGAACATCACGGCGTATACGCTAATGTCGTTTGCGATTGGTGCAGCGTATGCAGGTATCGCTGGTGCGTTGTTCGCGCCGCTTGTAAATTTCATCGAGCCTGCGCCGTTTGGTATCTCCAATTCGTTGCTGTTTTTGATGATGGTGGTGATTGGGGGATCGGGGCGCTTTTACGGCCCGGTACTGGGTGCCGCGATTGCACTGTTGCTGCCTGAGTATTTGCGGTTCCTCAAGGACTGGTATCTCGCGGTATTCGGCTTCACGGCAGTTGCCATGATGATCTGGCTACCGGGCGGGCTGCTCTCGATGAAAGAAGCTTTGCAACTCTCGCAGGCAAAGCGCGCAGCGACGCAAAAGCAAATCGCTGAAGCCGCAGCTGCGGCCACCGCGAAAGGCGCAACCGCATGAGCATCCTTTCTGTACACGACATCAAGAAAAGTTACGGCGCGATTCAGGCCGTAGGTGGCGTCAGCTTTGACGTTGAGCCCGGAGAAATTCTCGGCGTGATTGGCCCGAATGGCAGCGGCAAAACCACGCTCTTTAACGCCATTCTGGGCCAGATCAGACCGGATACCGGCAAGGTTGCGTTTGAAGGCAAGGACATCTCGGGTGGTTCGCCACTGGAGCTCTCACGGCTTGGCGTGGGCCGTACGTTTCAGAACCTGCAGGTGTTCGGAAAGCTCTCGCTGCGCGACAACCTGATCCTTGCCGCACAGGAACACACGGGCACATTTTGGGGGCGAATGTTTGCGCCACCCGACAATGGACTGGCCGAACGAGCGCAGGAAATGCTTGATCTGTTCAGGCTTAATCACGTTGCGGAATTGCCTGCGGGATCGCTATCGTACGGTCAACAAAAACTGGTCGATATCGCGATGGCCTTTATGCCGAAACCGCGACTCGTTTTGCTTGATGAACCCTGCGCCGGGGTCAACCCGTCACTCGTTGACGGGCTTCGCGAGTTATTGGTTGAGTTGAACAAAAAGCAGAGCGGCAGTTTCGTCGTGATTGAACACAACATGGACTTCATCATGAAGCTTTGCCACCGCGTCGTGTGCATGGTGGAAGGCAAAGTGCTCGCCGTCGGTAAACCTGAAGAAATTCAGGGCAACCGTGCTGTGCTGGAGGCGTACCTTGGAAACTAACTCGACAACTCCACCGCTCATCGAGTTCGACAAAGTGGTCGCAGGTTACACGCACTTGACGGTGTTGAACGAGATGACGCTCGACGCCAGAAAAGGCGAGATCACGCTATTGATTGGGCCCAACGGCGCAGGAAAATCGACCGTTCTGAAAACCCTCTTTGGCATGCTCACGCCGCGCTCCGGCGAAGTTCGCTTCAACGGGCAGGTGATCAATGGCCGCACGCCGCGTCAGTTGCTGGCAGAAGGCATCGCCTTCGTGCCACAGGGTCGCAATTTGTTCGGCTCGCTCTCGGTGTTGCACAACCTTGAACTGGGCGGATTGCACCTACCGAAAGCGCTGCTTAAGGAGCGTATCGCGGAGGTGATGGAGCTATTTCCACGTTTGGGGCAGCGCATCGATTCGCGCGCAGCTTCGCTTTCGGGCGGCGAACAGAAGCAGCTGGAAGTCGGTCGCGCGTTGCTCGTGAAACCAGAGGTCATTCTGATCGATGAACCGTCAATTGGGCTCGCGCCGATTATCGTGCAGGACGTTATGCAACTGCTGCGTCGCCTCGCTGATTCGGGCAAGAGCGTGTTGATGGTGGAGCAGAACGTGCGTACCGCACTGAAATACTCCGACCGTGCGCTGGCGCTTGAAATGGGTACGCTGGCCGTGGACAAGCCAGCCGCTGAGTTGCTCAACGATCCCAATCTGAATCGCTTGTTTTTGGGTGGTCACGCCAACGCGTAAACCCGGCGCTCCCCCAAACGTTTACCGTTCGTCCGCAAAAACTATTGTCACTGCCTTTTTTCTACTGGAGGAAACCATGAAAACTAAATTAGCTCTTGCATTAGGCATCACCGCTGCGCTCGCCGCGTCTGAATCATTCGCGCAAACCATCACGGTTGCGCAGGTTGTCGAATTG
Source organism: Burkholderiales bacterium (assembly GCA_025354075.1). Lineage (GTDB taxonomy): Bacteria > Pseudomonadota > Gammaproteobacteria > Burkholderiales > Casimicrobiaceae > Casimicrobium. The sequence continues at coordinate 2,356 of JANXNO010000198.1, forward strand.
TCTGGCGGCGGCACCGCTGCCGGAAGTCAATACCGCAATGGCGCAAAACTCGCCATCAACGAAATTAACGCCGCTGGTGGTGTGATGGGAAAGAAGATTGAGGTCACTGAGCTCGATACCCAATCACAACCGGCGATTGCCAAAGCGATGACAGTGAAAGCGATTGATGACAAAGTTACTGCCATTTTTGGCCCTGTGTTCTCGGGTTCGATTCTGGTCAGTCAGTCTGAAAGCCAGAAAGCGGGCATCCCAAATTTCACCGGCGGTGAGGCTTCAAACGTGACGGCTCAAGGCAATCCGTTCATCTTTCGTTCTTCGTTCAATCAGTCGATGGGCATGCCGAAGGTTGCAAACTACATCGCCACTGACTTGAAAGCAAAGTCGGTCGTGGTGCTGTTCGTCAATAACGATTTCGGCAAAGGTGGTCGTGATTCCATCATCAAGGAACTCACCTCACGCGGGGTTAAAGTGGCCGCTGATATCTCGACTGATCCGGGTCAAGTCGATATGTCGTCAACCGTGCTTCGCGCTAGGCAAGCAAACGCTGACGCCTTGTTCGCGTACTTGAACGAGGAGGAATCTGCACGCTTGCTGAAAGAGCTGCGCAAGCAGGGCTACGACAAACCGCTGGTCGGCGAGACCACGCTCATGGGCTCGAAAGTTGTTGAGCTTGCAGGCTCAGCAGCCAACGGCGTTCGCGGTCACGTTGGTCTCACCGTTGACGCTCCGATGTTCAAAGACTTCGCTGCGAAGTATGAAAAAGAATTTAAGGCGAAGTCAGATCACAATGGCATCAAGGGCTATTTTTCGGCCTATATGCTGAAGGCGGCGATTGAAAAGGCGAAGAGTACAGACGGCAAGGCGATCGCTGCCGCGATGAAAAACTCGTGCTTCAAAGTTAAGGACAATCCAGGCATCTTGATGGACGTATGCTTTGACGACAAGGGCGACATTGATCGTGAGAGCTTCCTGGTTGAAGTCAAAAACGGAACTCAAATCGTGACAGCCACATTGCCAATGCTCAACAAGCACTAGTCGGTCACATAGACCGAGAAAGGCTCGCTCTGCGGGCTTTTTTTGTGACCGTTTGCTGCGAATGCGTCAATCAAGTCAATTGCAAGTATCCTCGTCCATCACTGTTTTGGCTACGCATTGGGATATTGCATTTATGACTGAGACCTGCGCTCTCCTGCTGTCCTATCGCTTTGGTGACGAGGTCATAATGATTGCGATGCTCGGCGCGGTAACCGCAAACGCGGCTTCGCTCAACGACACTGGCTAAACGCAGTGCTACAACGCGGCCGATGTGCCCGTGGAAAGACGGGCGCGACGGATGCGACGCCGCAGCGCAGCTCACTAAGGTCGGCGCAGGTGCCGCTGCGCTATCTGTTCGGCTCGCGCGGTGCAGCGTTGACCGTCGGCGTGCCAAACGTCAACCCGCTGCGCCCTACCGCGCTGATTGAGGCACATATCGCGACCCAGATCGCGCCTTTGATGCAGAGGGTGATACCCAAGTGTTGTCGGCGACAGACGGGGTGATGATTCTGCGGCAAATGCTGGAACTGTCCGGCAGGGCACTGACCGCGGGGGCGAAAAACTCCGCGCGTGTTGCTGTTGATATTGCGGCGGGAATAGACGCATTGAAACCGTAGTTCGGCGGTCGGGATGCGGTTAGAGAAACGCTAAAACATTCGTCTTCAAGCCCCGGCTGCACGGCAGTGACGAAGCTTTTGCACTGTTCTGTGTTTCCCTAGTTTAGGTGGCGGCCATCGCCGATAGGTTGTAGGAGCGGCTCTGCCGCGACCCAATCTCCCTAGTG
>JANXNO010000233.1 GCA_025354075.1 Burkholderiales bacterium
CGCGTCGCGCACCACTTGCAGCGGGTTCGTCTGCAGCTGCGGCGCGCTGGGCAGCCAGCCCATACGCTCGGCGCGCACGTTGTAGTCGATCATGCTGCCCGCATACAGCGCTTTATCGGCCAGCGGCGAGAGCACCTCTTCCATGCCCAGTTTTTCGTAGCGCCACTGGTCGGTGTGGGCGTAGAAAAAGCTGGTGCTGTTCATCTGACGCGGCGGACGAATCCAGTCGAGTGCGAATGCAAGCGCGGTCCATCCGGTTTGTGGGCGCAGTTTTTCCTGTCCCACGTAATGTGCCCAACCACCACCGCTTTGACCGATGCAGCCACACATCATCAGCATGTTGATCACGCCGCGATAATTCATGTCACTGTGATACCAGTGGTTCATCGCAGCACCGATGATGACCATCGATTTGCCGTGCGTTTTGTCTGCGTTCTCGGCGAACTGACGAGCCACGGTTATCAACTGAGCGCGTGGTGTGCCCGTGATGCGCTCCTGCCACGCCGGTGTGTACGGCGTATCGTCGTCAAAACTGGTCGCGGCAAATTCACCAGGGATGCCGCGCGCTACACCGTAGTTGGCTACCTGAAGATCGAACACGGTCGCGACCAGTGCGTCGCGCTTTTCACCGTCCTTACCCAGGGAAATGCGTTGTACCGGCACCGTGCGCACGAGCACATCCGTTTGCTTATTGTTCGGAAAATGCTCGCTAACAATGCCGCCGAAATACGGGAAACCTACCTTTGCGGTTTGCTCGCTTGGGTGCTCTCCTTCAAGCACAGATAACTTGAGCTTTACTTCGTTGCCGTGACGTGCTTCTTTTGCCTGCAAGTTCCACTGCCCTTCATCGGCACGGCCATCCGGTCCCCAACGGAATCCGATGGCACCATTCGGCAACACGACCTTGCCGCTGTCATCTAAGGCAACTGTCTTCCAGTCGGGGTTGTTGGCTTGACCCAACTTGCCGTTGAAGTCAGACGCGCGGACGTAGCGGTCAGGAACCAGCACCGTTTCGCCCGTTGGTAACTGATGCTCCTTGAGCATCACTAACATCGGCAAGTCGGTGTAGCGACGCGCATAGTCGTCGAAGTACGTCGAGCGTTGCTTACCGCCGTCGGGGAAGTAAAACTCCTTGAGAATTACGTGACCCATCGCCATAGCAACAGCCGCATCGGTACCCTGCTTCGGGTGCATCCAGATATCGGCGAGCTTGGCCACCTCGGAATAGTCGGGCGTGACCGCTACAGTCTTGCAACCCTTGTAGCGAACCTCTGTGAAGAAGTGCGCATCCGGTGTGCGCGTTTGCGGAACGTTGGAGCCCCAGGCGATGATGTAACTGGAGTTGTACCAATCGGCAGACTCGGGCACGTCGGTCTGTTCGCCCCAGACCTGCGGACTGCTCGGAGGCAGGTCGCAATACCAGTCATAAAAGCTCATGCAGACGCCACCGATGAGGCTCAGGTAACGACTGCCTGCCGCGTAGCTAACCATAGACATGGCGGGGATCGGCGAAAAGCCAATGATGCGATCCGGGCCGTGTTTCTTGATGGTGTAGACGTTACTGGCGGCGATGATTTCGTTCACCTCGTCCCAGGTTGAGCGCACCATACCGCCCAGGCCACGAACCACCTGATAGCCGCGTCTTTTCGCGTCGTCCTCAACGATGCTGGCCCAAGCAGCCACGGGATCATGCGCGAGACGTGCCTCACGCCAGGCTTGCAACAACCGGCCACGCACCATCGGGTACTTCACCCGGTTGGCGCTATACAAATACCATGAGTAAGATGCCCCGCGTGCGCAACCGCGCGGCTCGTGATTGGGCATGTCCCAACGCGTACGCGGGTAGTCGGTTTGCTGCGTCTCCCAGGTAACGATGCCGCCCTTGACGTAAATTTTCCACGAGCAGGATCCGGTGCAATTCACACCGTGGGTGGAGCGCACGATCTTGTCGTGCGCCCAGCGGTTACGGTACGCATCCTCCCACGTACGATCCTCACCCGTGATAACGCCGTGGTCGTCAGCGAATGATTCACGCGGTTGCGAAAAGTAGGTCAGTCGGTCAAGAAAATGGCTCATAAAGCGGCCCTCAACAGGTTAAAGATGTTTGATTGATTCACGGGTTTTTTACGTACGCATTTCGGCGCAGGTAGAACCACCAATTTAGAAAGAGGCACAGCGCGTAGAAAATGGCGAATCCGTACATCGCATACTGCGGCGTGCCAGCCTTGATCTGATTGCCGATAACGATGGGTGCGACGAAAGCACCATAAGCGGCGATTGCGGAGGTCCAGCCCAGCACCGGGCCGGCCTGCGCGCGATCAAAGATCACGCCGATGGTGCGGAAGGTCGAGCCGTTGCCGATACCGCTGGCTGCGAACAGCACCATGAAGAGTCCCAGAAAGGCTGGGAAGTGCTGCTCGGGCGCAGCCGAGGCGTAAGCCTGCATCATCACATATCCAACGGCGACCGATGCGATCACCATCACGACTGAGATAACCTGCGTGACGATAGACCCGCCGAGCTTGTCGGATATCCATCCGCCAACAGGTCGAATCGCAGCACCGATAAAAGGGCCCATCCAGGCGTAGGTAAACGCAGAAGGAGCATTGGGGTTCTTTAGCGTGTGCTGCAACACACCATTTGCATCAGGCAGGTGGCTGATTCCGAAGATCACCGTGATGGCCAGCGGGAGCGCCATCGAGAATCCAATGAACGAACCAAAGGTCACGATGTACAGCGCCGTCATCGACCAGGTGTGCTTGTTGCGGAAGATTAGGAACTGCTTCGCAACCCCTTCGCGCATGGGGCCGAACGCGGCCAGCTTCATCACCAGCAGCGCGCTGGCGATATCCAACGGGATCGCCACCCACATACTGATGAAACCGAGTCCGGTAGGTGCAGGCAAATACAGGTACAAGCCCAGAATCGCCGGTATGAAGGCCAGCGTATAGAGATACGTAATCTTGGCGAAAGCCACCAGGGGATTACCGGAGTCGGGCGTGACCGTCTTCAGGTTGTTCATTCCTAGCCAGCACAAGATCGACAACGGCACCAGCGAAAGCACCCAGGCGAAGCCGGCATTCTGGATCCAGGTCGGCGTGCCCGCCTTGATCTTTCCGAGGATCCAGCCGCTATCCTTCATCAGCGTCATCGGCTCACCACCAAAGGCACCAAACAGGCCAACCGTCATCACCAGCGGAATCACGATCTGCATGGTCGTCACGCCGAAGTTGCCGAGCCCGGCGTTCAAGCCCAGCGCAGTACCTTGCAGCCGCTTCGGAAAGAAACTGCTGATGTTGGACATTGAACTGGCAAAGTTGCCGCCCCCAACACCGGACCACAGCGCCATCAACTGAAATGCCCACAACGGCCAGTCTTTGTGCTGCAACGCGATGCCAGTGCCAATGGCTGGCGCGAGCAACATCGCTGTGGTCAAAAAGATGGTGTTCCGACCACCTGCCAAACGGATCAGAAACGACGCTGGAATCCGCATGGTTGCGCCAGAGATACCGGCTATCGCCGTTAGCGTGAACAGCTCGGCCTGGGTGAATGGAAAGCCCAGGTTGAGCATCTGCACCGTGATGATGCCCCACATACCCCAAACCGCGAAGCCGCAGAGCAGCGCAGGCACCGAAAGCCATAGGTTTCGATATGCGGTCTTTTTGCCAGTGGATTCCCAAAAATTTTCGTCTTCAGGTCGCCAGTCGTGAATATCAACGCCGGTTTTGCCTGCGGGCGCGGCAATGGCGGATTGGTTCTTGTTGTTCATGATCATCCTTAATGGGGAAATGGGCTCAGCCGTTCAGGCTGAAAACCTGGGCGTTCTTGCCCATGATTTCGGTGTGACGCACCTCCGTCCAGTACATCCAGATGAGTGACACCCACACCACGCCGTACATCAGCATAAAAGCGCTGGAACGGATCCCGGTCAGATCCATCAACACGCCAAACATGATGGGCAATACAAATCCGCCAAGACCACCTGCGAGCCCCACGATGCCGCTGATGGTGCCTATATTGGTCGGGTAATCGTCGCTGATGTATTTGAAGACGCTGGCCTTACCGAAGGCGAACGCTATCCCGAGGATGAACATGAGTCCGGTGAACGCATAAACGTTGAGGCCGATGTGAAATGTTTTCGGGCCGCTAACGGTGGTGATGGTGAATTCGGTTTGTGGATACGACAGCAGAAACAGGCAAATCCAGCTGACCCAGAGTACCCACCAGGTCACGCTGTGCGCGCCGTATTTGTCGGAATACCATCCCCCCACCGCGCGCAGGACGCCACCCGGCAGCGAGAAGCAGGCAGCAAGCAATGCCGCCGCACGAATGTCGAGGCCGAATTCGCCAACGTAGTACTGCACCATCCACAAGGACATCGCCACATACCCACCGAAAACAATGCTGTAATACTGGCAATACTTGAGCACCTTCGGGTCTTTGAGGGCCTTCAGCTGTTCGGCAAATTTAGTGTTCGACGGCACCCGATGTGCAGGGTCGCTGTAAGTAAAAAACCAGAACAGCACGACCGTTCCAAGCATGATCGCTGCATAAACCTGCGGCACCATGGTCCAACCGAAGGCCACCACCAGCGCGGGTGCGACAAACTTGTTGACCGCCGCGCCTGAATTACCAGCGCCATAGACTCCCATCGCAAAGCCCTGCTTGTTTTTGGGAAACCAGCGCGCGACATAAGGCGTGCCAACAGAGAACGAACCGCCCGCGAGCCCAACGAAAAGCCCAATCGCGAGGAAATGACAGTACTGTGTGGCGTAACCCATCATCCAGATTGCCGGTACGGTAATCGCCATGAGGATCGTCATCACCATACGTCCACCATACTTGTCAGTCCAGATGCCCAGTGGAACGCGAATCAATGAGCCGGTGAGCACCGGCATTGCGGTCAGCAAGCCGAATTCAGTGGCGTTGAGATTGAGTGCTTTTTTGATCGGTATACCGATCACACCAAACATCATCCAGACCATGAAACACACAGTGAACGCCAGCGTACTGCTAATCAGCACTGATAGCGCCTGCCCCTTTTTGTCCATCACATGCTCTCCTGACATTAGATAGTTGAAGGTTAGGCACAATCGCGCGCAGCGGCTATCCACCGGTTGGTACGGGCAGCGAGTTATTTGGAACTAGAGCTCTTTGTGGACGAGTAGTCCTGAAGAACTACTGCGGCACGTATCTGCACAGCGAGTGATTTAGATCAACGGATCTTGCGCTGCGTAACGTCAAAGTGCGCCGTTCAATGACGGACGTAGCCCAATTAAATTAGCGGCTGACCCGTCGCGATCACTGCGGCTTGAACGCGAGACGCGACGTTGAGCTTGCGCAACACGTGTTGCACGTGAATTTTCACCGTCGTCTCTGCGATACCGAGATGGCGAGCAATGAGCTTGTTGCTTTCGCCACGCGCAATGCCCTGCAAAATATCCAGCTCTCGTGGAGACAGCTGCGATAGCGGCGACGATGCTTGCGTCAGAGCGTCGACCGCGGTGTCTGCCACCGCTGCGCCCGCCATCGCGCCACGGTACGCCGCGACCAGCTTACTGGTCATCTCCTCAGCAATCACGCTCTCACCGCGCATTACGCGAAGGATCGAAGCGACGAGCGTATCGGCGTCCGTCGTCTTCAGGAGATACCCATTCGCGCCACCTCGCAGCGCGGCTTCGAGATCACTTTCATCTTCGCTGACGGTGAGCAGGATGATTCGCACCGTTGGCAGTGCTGCGCGCAGCGCAGGTAAAGCGTCCACGCCATTAACACCCGGCAAATGGTTGTCAAGCAAAATCAGATCCGGTTGCAGTGCCTCAGCGCGGCGCTGTGCTTCACTCGCATCACCGGCATCGCCGATGACAATGAGTTCGTCGCTACGGGCAAGGACTGATGTCAACCCGCGGCGGAAGAGCGGATGGTCGTCGACCACTAGAACGCGAAATGCATTGCGTGTGGCTATCGATTCGCCTCTGATCACGTCTATGTTCACGCGTTTGTGCTTTCGTCTCGCGCGCTTCCACCCGTTGTGACCGCTGCAAACTGCCCGGTATTGCCTGCAAGTGACAAAATGACCGACGTTCCACGACCCGGTTTGGAGAATACTTCTAGCGTCGCCCCGATGCGCTCAGCACGTTCAGCCATGATCCGCTGGCCGACGTGCGTTTCATCGACCGGCCTTCCGGTTTGCGCATATCCATGCCCATTGTCACGAACTTCAAATCGCCAGTAGGGCTGCTGCTGCACATCAAGCCACACCCGGGTGGCACCGGAATGTTTGCGCACATTAGACAGCGCCTCCTGCACCACATGCAACACCTGAAGTTGCAAGTCTGGCGCGAGCGAGACGCCACTTCCCTGCGTTGCAAGCTCAGCGAGAATGCCACTCTGGTGTTCGAATTTACGCAGCGTTGTTTGTAACGCTGGTGCCATGTCTTCAGTGTTGGTGCGAGTGCGGAAGTGCAGCAGCAACTCGCGGACGTCACTATAACTTTCGCGTACGCCTTCGTCGATCTCACTCACGGCCTGGTCGACTAGTGTGGCGTCGCCTCGCTTTCTCGCATCACGAAGTAGCTGCACCTGCATCTTGAGAAAAGCCAGCGACTGCGCGATAGAGTCATGCAATTCGCGGGCAATGAAGCTGCGCTCCTGCGCGACTGCTGCCTCGCGTTCCACAGCGCTCAGGCGCAGGTTTTCCATCGCCGCGGCGAGGTGTGCTGCCAGCGCCTCCAGCAACGAGCGTTCGGCTACGGACAGTTCGTACTGCGCGTGAAAAAATAAATTGATCTCACCTTTGATCTGACTGTGATGGCGCACCGGAACGCACACTACCGTTTGATACCCTGCGTTGGCGCAATGCGGAAAATTTGCAGGCTGATCACTTCGGATCGGAATGACTCGCGCGCCGCCGGGCACAGACGGCGCACCGCAATGACACTGATCGGCCATCAAACAATGCTCCTCCGAAGCCATAGTGTCGGGTAGCCCTTTCGACGCAAGCATCACATACTTTGCGTTGCCTTCGTCCGACCAGCGTAGCGCGACGCCATCAGCATGTAAGACGTCCGTCACTTGATCGACAAATCCATGCGCAAGCACGTCAAGCGCAGTAGCACGCGCGACCAGCGCCATCACGCCATAGAGCGCCTCCAGTCGGGCGCGTTTTTCTTCAAGCTGAGCGGTTTTTTCAGTCACCTTTTCTTCAAGGTTCCGATACATCGATTGCAGATGTTCAGCCATACCGTTAAATCCGCTTGCGAGCGTCGTGAACTCATCATTGCCAACGATGGGCACGCGCGCGCTAAGGTCTCCACGCTGAATGTGCTCGGTGGCACGCTTGAGCTGTCCGACGGGCCCGAGAACAAACAAATAGCCTGTGTACAGCAGCGCAGCCGCGCCCAAAACGGCCAGCGCCATCATGCCCATTTGCAGCAAATGCAACAGCGCTGTCCAGTGCGACATGTGGTGCTCAATAGCAGCCACCCAGCCGTTGATCTCTTCGACAAATGTCGCGGTCGTTGCTGCCAACGGCTGATCGGTGTTGTTCGTACTGGCCAGCGCACGGTCGCGAAAGTGCGTCCAGCTTGCTTCAATCTGCGCGAAACCAGCCGTCACCGTATCGTCCCACGGCACGAACAACGGTCGCTCGGGATCACCATCGCGCAGCAGCGTCAGACTTCGCTCGAATTCGGCCAAGTGTGCGCTTATGCCAGGTGCGTCTTGCGCCGCAGCAGCAAGCGCAAGACGGTAAGCCTGCATCCGCATGCGCCCGGCTTCATTCACCGCCGCAGCCCCTCCGTCAAGCTGCCACGAAACCCACAGCGTGAGCGAAATCGCCAGCAACGCCAGCAACAGAAACGGCGTGGCCACCAAGCCAAGTTTCGCGCCAAGACTCCAGTGCCGGTTTTGCATTGCGGGAGTGTAGGTGCATACATGTAGCAACACTTGATTTGGCGCAAGGGATTGGTGACAAAAACCGCCCCAGCGCACGGCTAGCATCAGAACAGCGTGTTAGGCGCAAGGCGTTAATTCGGCGCCATGACAACCGGAACCTCCACCATCCGCGCTGTCATACGGTTTTTGGTACGACAGACCAAATCAAGTGGCGCAGCGACACGCCATGCTGACAACGTTTGCTTTCACCCCACATGCGAGTAACAGTCGCGCCAGTGGTCGTAAGGCATGCAGCGCCGTGTCCTACGCGCCCTTGCGCCGCCGTCCGGCAACTTCGGAGCGCATGCATCGTTAGGATAGGAACTTGAGTTCGACACGTAGTTTTCAAGCGACTCGGACCACCCTACACGTACTGGAGACAATAATGAATGCATTTCTCAAAACAACTTTGGCCGCAGCAGGGCTTGCGATAGCGGCCCACGCGTCAGCACAGATTACCTTTTATGAAGACGACGGCTATGCTGGTCGCTCGTTCACTACGTCGCGTCCCGTGGGTAACTTTGAACGTTACGGCTTTAATGACCGCGCGTCTTCTGTCGTAGTGTTAAGCGAGCGCTGGGAGGTTTGCGAAAACGAGCGTTTCGAGGGTCGTTGTGTGGTTCTTCGTCCGGGTCGCTACCCTTCCCTTTCGTCCATGGGGCTGAATGATCGCGTATCGTCGGTTCGCTCAGTGAGCCGCAATACAAGGGTTGAAGACAACCGATTCGCACCCGTCGCTGAGCCGGTTTACGACAATCGCCGTCGCAATAATGAGCGACTTTTTGAAGCAGACGTAACGTCGGTGCGCGCAGTCGTAGGGCAGGCCGCCCAACGTTGCTGGATTGAGCGCGAACAGGTCGGTCAGAGTCGCGATACCAATGTGCCCGGTGCCATTTTGGGCGCAGTTTTAGGCGGCGTACTTGGCCACCAGGTCGGCGGCGGTCGCGGGCAAGACATTGCTACAGCAGGTGGCGCAGTTGCCGGTGCTGCATACGGTTCAGGCGTGAACAGTGGTGGCGGTTACAGTCAAAACGTACAACGCTGCACGGAAGTGCCAAACAGTGCCAAGCCAACGTACTGGGACGTGACGTATAACTTCCGTGGCCAGGAACACCGCATGCAGATGGTGTCCCCGCCAGGACGGACGATCACGGTCAATCGCGACGGTGAGCCACGCTCGTAAGAGACTCCAGCAGATTGAACTAACGGCCCCTCGGGGCCGTTTTTTTCATTGTGTCGAGTAATGGATGGGCTAGCCGACTACGGCGGCGGGGTCGCTTCCACATACTGCCAGCGACCCTCATCGCGCACAAAACGGCTGAGTTCCTCCAGCCGTTGCGCCGCTCCACCGCCCGGTGCCCTGCTGCGGGCAATAAATTCGACGAACCCCTCGTCGGGCGACGTCGTCCAGGCACGCTTGACTGTAAGACCGAGCCATTTCACGCCCGCATCGAAGCGCTCCATCTGCTCCGGCCGTGTCGACGCGTACCAGGTATCCAGCACATACTCACGCAGACGCAATGCGTACGCACTGTAGCGCGAGCGCATGAGCGCCTCCGGGGTTGGTGCGAGCAAGTGCAACGGACCCGCGTGATAGCGACCGCAGCACGCCTCATACGCCGCTCCCGTTCCGCACGGACACGCTGTCATCGTCGGTTCGGTCCCTAACCCGCGCGCAGCTTGGCTTTCAGCGAGGCGCTGATCTCCGGCCGCTCAGCGAATGGATCGGTCGGATTGCGCATTTCGGTGATGTCCGTCATGCGCGTGGCGACGTTGCCGAGTGCATTCGGGTGGCTGAAGATGTAGAACTTGTCGTTCTCAATCGCATGAAAGACGCGCTCGGCAATCATCGGTGCGGTGACTTTGCCCGAGCTCACGGCCTTGCTGCTTTGCGCCTGCGCAACCAGTTGCGACAGCGTCGGGCCGGTATCGTTTTTCATATCGGCCGGACGATTGCGATGCGAATTCGCGATACCGGTGGCGACAAAATACGGGCACAGCACGGCGGCTGTGACCTGATCGCTGACCAGCTTCAAATCCTGATACAGCGTCTCGCTGATCGCCACCACGGCATGTTTGGACGCGTTGTAGACGCCCATCGTCGGCGCATTGAGCATGCCCGCCATCGACGCCGTGTTGATGATGCAACCGCGATAGTGCGGGTCTGCCTTCGCGCGCTCCAGCATCATTGGCGTGAACGCCTTGATGCCGTACACAACACCCATCACATTCACACCCATGACCCAGTCCCAGTCCTTGAGCGTGTTCTCCCAGATCAGGCCCCCGGAGCCGACGCCAGCGTTGTTGAACACCCAGTTCGGCGCGCCGAAACGTGCTTGGGTTGCGGCGGCCAGTGCGTCAATTTGCTCATGCTTCGACACGTCCACACGCTGCGCTAAAACCTGCACGCCCGCAGCGACCATTTCGTTCGCCGCTGCGTCCAGCGCCGCCTGCTCCACGTCCGCCAGCACCAGGTTGTAACCACGCGATGCGCCAAGCCGCGCGAACTCAAGCCCAAAGCCGGAACCTGCGCCGGTGATGACCAAAGTTTTTACCGCCGTATTTACGTGCCCGGTCATACCAATTTCACCAATTGTTTGCCGAAATTTTTGCCTTTGAGCAGGTCGAAGAACGCCTGCGGCGCGCTCGCTAAACCATCCGCAATCGACTCGCGAAACTTGAGTTTGCCGGTTGCGACAAGCCCACCCAGTTCGCCCAAACCTTCAGGCCACAAATTCATGTGTTCGGAAACGATAAAGCCTTGGATTTTCAGGCGCGATTGCAGGATCAACTGCGGCGCGGCCATCGGAATCGGCACGCCGTTGTAGCCCGAAATCATGCCGCACAATGCGATCCGTCCGAAGGCATTCATACGAAGCAACACCGCATCCATGATGCTGCCACCGACGTTTTCAAAATGGCAATCAATGCCGCGTGGCGTCACGGCTTTGAGCGCCGCGTAAAAGTCCGCTGGCTCAGGAAAGGCTTTGTAGTCGATGCATTCATCAAAGCCCAGTTCATCGCGAACGTAGGCGCACTTATCGGGGCCACCCGCGATGCCGACGACGTGCATGCCTTTGAGTTTTGCAAGCTGGCCAACGACCGAACCCACCGCCCCGGATGCAGCGTCTACGCACACCGTTTCGCCCGCTTTCGGCTCGCAGATTTTCATGAGGCCGTACCATGCCGTCATACCTGGCATACCGACGCTGCCGAGATAGGCGGACAGCGGGATGTGCGTCGTGTCCACCTTGGTAACGTCGCCTTTGCCCGTTGCCGTGGAGTACAACTGCCAGCCACCAAAACCAACGACCTTGTCGCCAACCGCGTACTTATCGTTGCGCGACTCAACGACCTCACCGACCGTGCCGCCGATCATCGTTTCGTTCAGCGGTTGCGGCTGCGCGTAACTCTTCGATGATGCGAAGAGTTA
>JANXNO010000235.1 GCA_025354075.1 Burkholderiales bacterium
GTCACGCCGGTGCTGTCGCAGCTCATCTTCAAAAACCCCGGCTATGACCCGGCCACCGACATGACGCCCATCGGCATGGTCGGGCACTTTCAGTTCGCGCTCGCCGTGCCGCCGAATCACCCGGCCAAAAACATGTCCGAGTTCGTCACCTGGCTCAAGGCGAACAAGGAAAAAGCCAACTTCGGCAGCCCGAGCCCAGGCAGCCTGCCGCATTTCTTCGGCATCATGCTCGGCCGCGCGATTGGCGTGGACATGGTGCACGTCGCGTACAAGGGCAGCGCGCCGATGTTGAACGACCTCATGGGCGGCCAGATCGCCTGCGGCATGGACACGCACATCGAGCTGATTCCGCTGCATCAGGCCGGCAAGATTCGCATCCTCGCGTCGTTTGCCGACAAACGCAGCACGCTGATTCCCGACGTGCCGACGATGGCGGAACTCGGCTTCAAGGACGCCACCGGCAGCGGCTGGTACAGCCTGTGGGCTCCCGCAAAAACGCCCACCGCGACGATTGCTGCGCTGAACAAAGCGCTCAACATCGCGCTGGCCAACGCCGACGTGAAAGAGAAATTCGCCCGCACCGGTACCGAGCCAGCGATTTCGACACCCGATGGGTTGGAGAAGATTCGGTTGGCTGAAATTGAGAAGTGGAGGCCGGTGATTGCGGCTTCCGGGTTTAAGGCGGATTGACGAGCCTCCCCAACGCGAGAGACGCCTTGTCCCCTCTCCCCTCGCGGGAGAGGGCTAGGGTGAGGGGGCGGTGGAATGAAGAGAAGCGGCTCTAGAACCATCGGTCTCGCTTTTAAACGAATCACTTCATTCGAAACGCCCGCTGCGCACGGGCTCAAACACCCGTAATTTTCGGGTGCGTTTTAAGCCAATCGCGCAGCGCATTATTGACGCGCGTTTGCCAGCCCGTGCCGGTTTGCTTGAAGGCACCAATCACATCCGCATCCAAGCGGATGTTCACATGCTCCTTTGGGTTCGCGAGCACGGGTCTACCGCGCTTTGGCTTGAGCATCTCCTTGGCTGCGGGCGCGCCAAATAGCTCGCCTAACACCGCTGAGGCGGGGCGAGCCTTTGCGAACCAAACGTCTGTCGCCTCAGGGGCATCCTTGTCGGGCAGCTCAGGATTGGGTTTGCGTGGCATATCGGGTCCTTTCTCGGCGATTCGCGCGGCGTAAGCTGACTACATGAACGGCGCCGCCTCTTGGCGTGAACACCAGCATATGCAGGGGCTCACCTATAAAACCAAGCGCTTGGTAGCGCCTCTCACGGTAGTCCTCGCGAGTATCTTCAACGATGAGCGCGCTACTCCAATCGAAGTCCTCGGCGAGTGCGAATGGCAATCCACGGTCTTCCTCGTTACGCAAGTTTTTGGCAGGACCGTAGGTCAATCGCATTGTTTATTGTACCCACAATAATTATCCGTCCATGCACTTCTTCTGCATAGTGCTCGGTCGCGCGATCGGCGCAGACGTAGCACACGTTGCCTACGGGGGCGGCGCGCCGAGGCTAAGCCCGCCGCGTTGCCACTTACGCTCTGACACGATAAAACAAAATCACTCGCAAATCTGAGAAACACCATGTCCAAACTCCGCGTAGAAAGTTTCACCATCTCTCTTGACGGTTTCGGCGCTGGCCCGGACCAGGACTTAAGCAATCCGCTCGGCGTGGGCGGCACCTCACTTCATGGCTGGGCGATGTCCACGCGAACGTTTCAGAAAAACGTGTTCGGTGGCGAGGGCGGCGCGACGGAGGGTATCGATGAAGAATTCGCTGCGCGCGGCTTTCAGAACTTCGGCGCATGGATTCTCTGCGGGAACATGTTCGGGCCGGTTCGCGGACCCTGGCCGGATGAGAGCTGGCGCGGCTGGTGGGGCGAGAATCCTGTTTATCACGTACCCGTGTTCGTGCTGACCCACCACGCACGCGCACCGCTGGTCATGGAAGGCGGAACGACCTTCCACTTCGTGACCGAAGGCCCGGTCGTCGCGCTGGAGCGCGCCCGTGAGGCGGCAAGGGGCAAGGACGTGCGAGTGGGTGGCGGCGTCAACGTCATTCAACAGTATCTTCATCACCGCCTGATCGACGAGATGCACATCGCCATATCGCCCGTCCTGCTCGGCTCCGGTGAGCGACTCTTCGAAGGTGTCAATCTTCCTGCTCTGGGCTATGCCTGCACCCGGTGTGAGAGCTCGCCACTTGCCACGCACGTGGTTCTTGCGCGGTAGTGACAATCGAGCGCGTGAACGCTACGCCGGAGGCCCAGTAACGTAGGGTGGGCACGGGGTGCCCACCCTACCCGTCTGAGAGCGAGTCACTTTCTCCCACGCCCAGGCGCGGCACGGTCATACCCTCGAACTACTGTGCCATCTGCTCTCCGATAAGAATTCACATGCACGTCGTTGCCAGCGTCTGCGTCGCGCCTATAGACGTATGACTCACTGGATCCGTAATTTGAACCGTATCCCGCCAGCGAAATGTCGGCGGCGCGAAGGATGTCGCCGGGATTTGCAACCTTGCCGGAGAGTTTCTTAGACGCCGGGACCCCAGAAATCTGCATCGCACTATTGTCGATTTCAGAGCATGCCGAATTGTCCGCAGACGCAACCAAATAACTATTTGGAAATCGATTTTTTACTGCGACGGACAGCGGTAAAGACAAATCCACCGGGGCTTTGTTGGATCGAACAAGAATTTCGTCACTCGGCCCATAGACCGTGTAGCACATTCCAGATGCCGTCGACATCATTGCAACCAAGATTGACGCCGCAAGTATGTTGCGAATCATTTGCGTGCTCCCAATGGATTCGTTAGGGTGTATGGATGATACGCAAAATAGTTGCGAAAGATGATCGCTCCGCGACAAGGATCACGAGAACCCGGATGCGAGCATCCGGGCTACGCGCATTTACTCGACGATTTTTTAGTTTATTTGTACGCCAGTGATCGATTGCCCAGAAACTGAGCAGACGTATTGGGCGCGAAGCGTAGCGCCAAAGCCGTTTTGACTGTCGACGCTGCCGCGAATCTCGCGAACCTCGTTGTTGCCGCTATTGCCGTATTCGTCTATGGGGCCGAAAACAGCGCCTGCTGGTGCTTTCAACCTCACACGAACGGCATCGTGGCAGGCGCTTTTGGCACCGTACCAGTACCCGCTGTTGCTCTGGGTTCCAGTTGACGAGGGAAGTTGTGAACACATGCCAAGCAACAATACGCCGCCAACCATCAGGAAAATGAGTTGTGCGCCATTGAGTGACTGTCGCTTGTCTTTGCCGGTTGGAGTTGAGGCGGCGTTGGCCGTCGACTGTTTCGCTGGATGACCGCAGTTCGGGCAGAAACTTGCATCGACCGATATCCGGTGCTGGCATGCAGTACATGCTGTGAACGCCGGCGCGAGAACGGGCATCGGCACGACGACCGCAGCGAGTTTTGCTGCGCGCTGCTCGGCAAATTCCGCATGTTCACTCGCCCAACGGCGGGCACCAGCACAATGGCGAGTGAACTCCGCAGTGGAATGTTGTCCGTCACGCTCGCCTCGTGCGATAGCAGCGCGCAATTCGGCGGAGCGCTTAGTGATGGCCTGTTCGATGCTTTCGCTTGTGGCGTTGAGGTCGAGTCCCAAATATTTGAGGGACATTGCGTTGTTGCTCATTGCGTTTTGTGTTTGTTCACGTACGGCCAACATGGTACTTCGGGACGTGTTGCGCCGCAATCTGGAAGGTACGTAGCCTGAGTGCTCGAATCCGGGCTCTCATAATCCTCATCGCGAAGCGATCAAATGAAGGTTCTAGCGCCCCTTCAGCCCGCGCCGAGGAGCGAAGTAACGGGCGGTCGTAGATGCGTCGTCGGCACACACTGTGCGTAGCGTCAGCGAAGCTTTCGTGTGCCGTTGACGCATTCCGCCCGTTGCGAGCACCGGAGGGAGAAGCGGGGTGCAGGGGCGAGCGTTTTTGGTTACTTTTGCCGCGATTGGCAAAA
>JANXNO010000241.1 GCA_025354075.1 Burkholderiales bacterium
CCGGACGAAGCGGAAGCCGCGTATTGGGTCAAAGCCAACATGAAAAAACCAGTCGTCGGCTTCATCGCTGGCGTCACCGCGCCCCCAGGCAAACGCATGGGCCACGCCGGCGCGCTGATCAGCGGCGGCGCAGACACCGCAGACGCGAAACTCGCCATCATGGAAGAGTGCGGCTTCACCATTACGCGCAATCCTGCGGAGATGGGAAAATTGTTGAAAGCGTTGCTGAAGTAATACGCTTCGGCATCGCCTAAAAAGCCCGCCTTTCGGCGGGCTTTTTTGTAAGAGAGGCAGGTTTGACCCCCTTTCCTGCAGCGCGCCTGCGCCAGCTGGCGCAAGGGTACGCCGGGGTTGGGGTGACGGCTTTGAGGATCCGAACAACGCCGTAAATACTCGCTAACCTCACCTTAGTATCATCCGCGCGATGTGGAATCCAGCGCGTAATCATTTCCAGGAACGTCAACGTCCAATTTCCCCGGCCTTGCAGAGAATGCTAATAAGAAGAAAACCAGTGGAGACTTTTCAGTAAAACGGCTCCGCCATAGAACTTAAACGCTGAAAAGCGTCAAGGTAGATTTTGTGCAGAAAGTGCTTTTATCCCCCGTTTAGACTAGCTTTCAGAGAAAAAGCTATAGCGTCTCTGGCGACACGCGGCTGCGCCCGGTGAAGTTTTCCGCTCAACTCGAGCGGCTCTAATTGCGAACAATTTTTCTCGTAACTTTTTGCTTGAATATCTAGGCCAACGAGCGGTCGTGGCGATTTACTAGGTGGTTACCTCTTTGCTTGGCGGCGATGTGTCCGCTAAGCTTGGGCAGCTTGAAGCGACATACGGCGCGGACACGAACATTACTCGACCGCCGTCCTCAGCAGTGTCAACGCTTGCGAACCGCGAAAGATAAAAGCGGTCGACTCATCATGCTCGGCCTCACGGGCTACGCATTCGCGAAAGGCGAGACCAGCGCCTCACTCGCCAACGTACGCAACGCGCAGCAAATCCTGACCTGGATTGAAACTACGCATGGAGCGTCTTGTTTGCCCTGACGTCTCGTTTTCACAACGCGATGGTGCTTCGGACTTTAAACGCCGTCTTTCAACGGCGTTTAAAGTCGCAGCGCTCTTGTCCCTCGACAAGCTCAGGACAGGCTTCGCAGGGCGACAGTGGCGGCGATTAGCCCTGTTTCATACCATGCGGGCCGTGGCCGCCATGCGGCATGCTGTCGCGCAGCATCTGCAGCTCCTCGGCGGTGAGCACGGCGGTTAGCTTGGTTTTGGTGGCTTCGCGCAAGGCTTTCATCTGGGTGCGGAACGCGGTCTTGCTGGCCTCGTCATGGGCGGTGCCTTTGTTGGCTTCCCAGAAGGCCTTGCGCTGTGCGCGTTCGTCCGACAGGATGATGTTGACTTGCGCGGTACGGGTCGCGTCGAGGTTGAGCAGTTTGGCGATGTCTACGGGCTGATGATGCATGCCCATGTAAGCGCCGGGGCCCATGCCTTTATGCGCGCCGTCCCCCATCGTGGCGTCGGCCAGTGCGGCACCGGCGACGATAAGGGTGGATGCGATCAGGGCGGATTTAATGGTCTTTTTCATGTGTCGACTCCCAATTTTAGGAACGCCAATCTGGTGTGTGTCCGATAGACCGTACTGCAGTACAAAAGAGCCGTAGACGGGGGCGTCGGTTTGTAACGATTTGTTGCGATGGTGATCCTGATCAAGTTTCACGTTACAGCTTTTTGCTGAAATGCTCATTCGGTCTGGGCTTCGGCGCCAATTTGTTCAATAGTTAACTTTCGCCGCTTTAGGTCGTCATGCCCTATAGAGGCGGCGTTTCGTTCAAAAGTTGTTGCAAAATTTTCCCGGTCAGGCGGGTTTTGTGGCGAGGATCGGGCACCCGGCCCGGCTCGCGCACCACCAGCCGCATCGGCCAGTCGCCATCCAGGATTTCGTACAGCGCAGTGCCGTCTTTGGCCTGCGTCGGAGTGAAGTCCACGGCCAGATTGAGCAGGGCGTATTCAACGTCCTTGGCGCTCTCCGGCGACAGTTCGATGCGGATTTCGCTGCCCGCGTGCGCCCAGCCCTCGGCGACTGGGCCAATGAGCACGGGGTTGAAGCGAACCAACTCGATCATGGCCTCAAGGGCTGCTTCCCGCTGCGCGCGCAGTTGCTGCGCCCACGCGTCACCGCTGTACAGCGCGTGATAGGTTTTGATCTCGGCAATGATGGCGTCGTCCGACGGCAGCGGCACGCCATGTGCGCCCAGCCCGAGCTCGGCTACCGCCTTGCGCCGGGCGAGCGACCAGTCGGTCAGCTCGGACTCGACGATGATGCGGGCGGCTACGGCTGCAATCGCGACCGTCGTGGCGCTGCTCCGTTCCATGGACTAAAACAGCTGTTGCCGGACTTCCTCATCCTGCTTGCTGCGCGTACCCTCATTTCCGGTTAAAGAGTCCACAAAGCGCCGCGGCGGAAATTCGGCGTAGAACCAGTCGGAAACGACTTTTGAATCGCTCAATCCGCTGCCCTCCGATTCGCCGCCCACGCTTGCACTCACCACGCCAGGCGGCGGTTTCAACGCGGCTTCGGGCATGCCCTTCATGGCGGTTTTCATGTAGTTGATCCAGATCGGCAGCGCAACACCACCGCCGGTTTCGCGCTCACCAAGCGATTTCGGCTGGTCGTAGCCGACCCATGCAATGCCTACGAGGGAGGCGTTGAATCCGGCAAACCAGGCGTCGTGACTGTCGTTGGTGGTGCCGGTTTTGCCGGCCAGATCGCCGCGACCCAGTGCCATTGCCTTGGTTGCCGTGCCGGCGCGCACCACGTCACGCAGCAGCGAGGTCATGATGAACGCGTTTCTTGGGTCAATGGCTTGTTCGGCGTCCTTGCCCGCGACGGCTGGCGTTTCCTCAAAAATGGCTTGCCCTTTGGCATCCACGATTTTTTTGATGAAATACGGCTTGACACGGAAACCGCCATTAGCGAACACCGAATAGGCACCAGCCATCTGTAGCGGATTGGTTTGACCGGCACCTAATGCAAGCGTCAGATAGGCTGGATGCTGCTTGGGGTCAAAGCCAAATTTGGTAATGTAGTCTTGCGCATAGCCTGGGCCGATCGAGCGCAGGATACGAATAGACACCATGTTCTTTGATTTGGCCAGCGCCGTTCGAACCCTCATCGGACCGTCGAATTTTCCGTCGTAGTTTTTCGGCTCCCACTCGTCGCCACCGGTTTGTCCCGCCGAGAAAAAGAGCGGCGCGTCATTGATCACCGTAGTCGGGGTAATGCCCTTTTCCAGCGCCGCAGAATAAATGAACGGTTTGAACGAGGAACCCGGTTGACGACTCGCCTGGGTAACATGATTGTATTGATTTTTGTAGAAATCAAAGCCACCGATGAGACTTCTCACGGCACCGTCTTTCGGGTCAATCGCGACTAGGGCGGCCTCCACCTGCGGCATTTGAGCGATACGGAACACGCCCTTTTCGTCCTGCGTGATGCGCAACACCGCGCCACGGCGCAACCGCTCGCCGGACGGCGCAGAGTCGGCCAGCGCGTTTCTGGCGAAGCGAATGGATTCACCCTCCAGCGTGTACGTTTCGCCCTCGCCCCGAGTGATCACGACGCGCTTGGAATTCGCTTCCAGCACCACGGCGGTCAGCAAGTCGTCACTGTCCGGGTATTGCGCAAACGCGCTGTCCACCGCCTCCGCCATCGCATCCTTCGATTCCTTGCTCTCTTTGCCGGCGGCCGGCAACTCAATGTAGCCCTCCGGGCCACGGAACGACTGACGCCGCTCGTAGTCGAGTACACCGCGGCGCAGCGCCTGATAGCCCGCCTCCTGATCACGCGCCTTGATGGTGGTGGTGACCGTGAGCCCGCGGGTGTAGGCCGATTCGCCTACCAGATCAAACACAAACTGTCGTGCCATTTCGTTGAGGAACTCGGCGTGAACGGCGTTGGCACCTTCACGTTTGAGCGAGGGCGTGGCGGCAAGAGCGGCCTTGTATTGATCATCTTTGACGTAGCCCAGCTCGTGCATCCGTCGCAGCACATATTGCTGGCGGGCGGTGGCCCGGCTGGCGTTGGCGAACGGGTTGTAGGCCGACGGCGCTTTGGGCAGTCCGGCCAGCATCGCGGCTTCGGCCACCGTCACCTGAGCCAGCGGTTTGCCGTAATAGGCTTGAGCGGCGGCGGCAAAGCCGTACGCGCGTTGGCCCAAAAATATTTGGTTGATGTACAACTCAAGAATTTGATCTTTAGTGAGTTCGTGCTCAATTTTGAACGTCAGCGCTACTTCATTGGCCTTGCGCAGAAACGTCTTTTCCCGGGTTAAAAAGAAATTGCGCGCCACCTGCATGGTGATCGTGCCTGCGCCCTGCTGTGATCCGGTGGTGGCATTGGTGTACGCCGCTCGCAACACGGCCACCCAGTCGACGCCTGCGTGGTCGTAGAAGTTCGAGTCTTCTGCGGCGAGAATGGCTTGCCGTACGTGAAGCGGTACGTCGGCCAGTTTGACCACGCTGCGTCGTTCTTCGCCAAATTCGGCCAGTGGCGATCCGTCCTCCGCTACGATTCGTAGCGGCAACTTGGGCTGATAGTCCGTCAAAACGTCTAATGACGGCAAACGGGCGCTGATGAGCGCCCAAACTAACACGCCAATAACCCCTCCCACGAGGAGCACCCCACCCACGAGTGAGGACAAATACACTACCCAACGCTTGAACATTAAAGCCCTTCTTTCCCCGGATCTGGCGGTGACCCGAGCAGAGCGCAATTGTCGCCGCTTGCCGTCGTGTTATGCCAATGTTGTATTTTTTCCGATTATAGTCGGGTGAAATTTGGGTCACAGCTTGCCACGACGCTAGCCTTATGCAACACTCCTTCCTCAACTTAAAGTTTCAGGCGACAAAAGTGGCCTAAGCTCTCAATGCAAAAGAATTTTTTGGGTCAGCTCCGGGGAGTATTTGGGGCGAAAAGCACCCCACTCATCGGTGTTGACATAAGCAGCACAGCGGTGAAGCTGGTGGAGCTGGCAGGTACAAAAGCTCGTCCTGAGCTGAGTCGGTATGCCATCGAGCCGCTACCACGTGACGCTGTCACCGACGGCAACATCGCCAATCTGGAAGCGGTCGGTGCGGCGCTTGAGCGAGCGCTCAGAAAGCTCGGTTCGCGTACCAAGGGGGCCGCGGCGGCGCTGCCCACCAGCATGGTGATCACCAAGCGGCTCACCCTGCCTGCAACCGAGCGCGAAGATGATCTGGAGCTTGCCGTCGAAGGCGAGGCCAATCAATATATTCCGTTTGCCCTCGATGAGGTGAATCTCGACTATGCGGTCATCGGGCCGGTCGCCAACGACGACACCCAGCTTGAAATCATGATCGCCGCTGCGCGGCGGGAGAAAGTGGAAGATCGCATCGCCGCCCTCGAATCTGCGGGGCTTAAGCCGACCGTGATGGACGTCGAAGCGATGGCCGTCATGGGGGCCTACGAGCTGATGGCGGAAGCGTTGCCGGGCAAGGGTGTGGATCAAAACATCGGTGTACTTGATGTGGGTGCGACGTCGACGCGGTTTTACGTGTTTCGCAATGACCAACAAATATTTATGCGAGAAAGCCCGTTTGGAGGCAATCAACTCACACAAGAAATTCAACGCGCTTACAACATGACAGGCGAAGAGGCAGAGGCGGCCAAGCGCTCGGGCAATCTTCCGGCGAATTACGATAACGACGTACTTCGTCCTTATGTGGATACTCTCGCCATTGAGGCAGCACGAGCGCTGCAATTCTTCCTGACATCCAGTGCTCAGGGTCAGCTCGACTATATGTTGCTCGCAGGCGGCTGCGCGGCGCTTCCAGGCCTAACCGACGCTGTGTCACGGCGTACCAATGTGGTTGCGTCAGTGGCCAATCCCTTTTCAGAAATGGGCCTGAGCCCCGGCGTCAAGTCACGCCAGCTTGCGGCAGACGCGCCCTCATTGCTGGTCGCGTGCGGCCTGGCCATGCGGAGGTTTGACTGATGATTCGCATTAACCTGCTGCCGCACCGTGAGGCGAAGCGCGCCCAGCGACGGCGTGAATTCAATTTCATCCTTGTCGGCGTGCTCATTGGATCGCTGGCGCTTTGGTATGTCGGAAAACTGTACCTTGACGAGCGTATCGCTACTCAGCAGCGACGCAACGACCTGCTCGTGGCCGAAAACAAGAAGTTGACCGAGCAAATTGACGAAATAAAGAAGCTGAAAGATCAGACAGCTGCATTACTGGCGCGCAAACAGGTTGTGGAAACGCTGCAGGTAAACCGCAGCGCC
>JANXNO010000310.1 GCA_025354075.1 Burkholderiales bacterium
CGATGCGAACCTTGGGTCGCGGCAAGCCGCTCCTACATTGCCGCCCTCTTTAATTCACCTTAAAAAAAGCAACTCGCAGGAACAATTGTGACCACACCGCTCCGCACCCAAGTCGGCATCATCGGCGCAGGCCCGTCCGGGCTTTTGCTTTCGCATCTACTGCATTTGCAGGGAATCGAGAACGTCATCGTCGAAGCGCGCGCTCGTGAATATTGCGAAAACCGCGTGCGCGCTGGCGTGCTTGAGCAAGGCTCGGTCGACATCCTGAACGACTCGGGCGTTGGCGAGCGCATGATGCGCGAAGGCTTGCGGCACACTGGCTTCGAGATGCATTTTCATGGTCAACGTCATCGCATTGCGCTCGATGAATTGACCGGCGGCAAAGCGATCACGGTGTACGGCCAGCAGGAGGTGGTGAAAGATTTGATCGCGCGGCGGCTCGCTGACAATGGTCAGGTGCTGTTTGAAAGCACTGACGTTTCCGTGCACAACGTTGAATCTGAGCAACCGCACATTCACTACACGCACGGCGGCATTGCCTACGATTTGGCTTGCGACTATCTTGTCGGCTGCGACGGCTTTCATGGCATCTGTCGCGGGCAAATTCCTGCGAGCATTTTGAAGACCTACGACCGCGTGTACCCGTTCTCGTGGCTCGGCATATTGGCCGAGGCCGCGCCGTCGCAGCACGAGCTGGTTTATGCCCACCACGAGCGCGGCTTTGCGCTCTTCTCCATGCGCTCGCCCAAAGTCACACGGCTTTACGTGCAATGCGCGTCGGACGACAGCGCCGACAACTGGTCCGATGACCGGCTGTGGAACGAACTGACGATTCGCCTCGGCACCAAGGAAGGCTGGAAGCCCAACATTGGCCCGATCCTGCAAAAGAGCATCACCCCGATGCGCAGTTTCGTCTGCGCCCCGATGCGCCACGGAAAAATGTTCCTCGCGGGCGACGCTGCGCACATCGTGCCGCCCACGGGCGCGAAGGGCATGAACCTCGCCGTGTCCGACGTGATCGTGCTGTCGCGCGCGCTGGAAATGTTCTACAAAAAAGGCAATTCGCTCGGGCTTGAACGCTACAGCGACATCGCGCTGCGCCGCGTGTGGAAAGGCGAGCGCTTCTCGTGGCACATGACCTCGATGCTGCACACGTTCCCAGAGCACGACCCGTTTCATGAGCAGATGCAGCTCGCGGAGCTGGACTATTACACCGGCTCAGTCGCCGGACGCACGACGCTGGCGGAGAACTATGTCGGATTGCCGATTGAGGGTTTTTGACGGCGCACAGGCTTAATCACCTTTTCGCTGAATGCCCGGTCATACTGGGGCTACAGCGGATTTTCGCTCAATATCGACTTTTGCATAAAACAACGCCTAGGAGTCTGCGCGGCAGAAAGAAGCATGTGTCGACGAACGAGGGTGCAGAGTCGTTGAATGGTGATGAGCACAAGCTACTTAGCGTATGAGCCGCAGCAGCAGAGATTGCTGCCCGATGCACTGCAAGACTGGCTGCCCGAAGGGCACCTGGCGTACTTCATCAGCGACACGGTTGATGGCTTGGACTTAAGTGCGTTTCACGCCCGCTACGCCAAAGGCGGTCCGCGCAACCAGCCGTTTCACCCGCTGATGATGGTCAAGGTGCTGCTATACGCCTATGCCACAGGCGTGTTCAGCTCAAGAAAGATGGCTCGCAAGCTGCATGAGGATGTCGCCTTTCGCGTACTGGCGGCGGAGAACTACCCGGCGCACCGGACGATCAGCGACTTCCGGGCGCTACACCTGACAGAGCTTTCCGGGTTGTTCGTGCAAGTGGTCAAGCTCGCACGCGAGCTGGGGCTGGTCAAGTTAGGCACGGTGGCCATTGACGGCACCAAACTCAAAGCCAACGCCTCGCGGCACAAAGCGATGAGCTACGAGCGCATGGTTCAGACCGAGGCCGAGCTCAAAGCCCAGATCAAAGCGTTGCTCGACAAGGCCCAGGCCACCGATTGTGCCGAGAAGAACGAGCCCGAGCTTGATCTACCCGCCGAGATCAAACGCCGGGAGGATCGACTCCAAGCCATTGAAGCGGCCAAGGCGCGACTGGAAGCACGCCAGCGCGAGGCTGATGCAGCGCGAGGCCGGCACGAGGGGGATGATCGCAAACCGCGCGACCGAGACGGCAAGCCCACGAAAGGCAGGCCCTACCAGCGTGACTTTGGCATCCCCGAGGCCACCGATCAGCAGAGCTTTACCGACAGCGACAGCCGCATCATGAAGCGTGCGGGCGGCGGATTCGACTACAGCTACAACGCGCAGACGGCCGTTGATGAGACCGCGCAGCTGATCGTGGCCGCAGAGCTCACGAACAGGGCCGCCGACAGCGCACAACTGCCCGTCATGCTCACGGCGATCAACGCCAATCTGGGGGCTGACCCACAGCAGGCGCTCGCCGACGCGGGCTATAGAAGCGAAGCGGTGTTTGAGGCGCTCAGTCAATCAAGCGTTGAGCTGATCGTCGCGCTGGGCCGGGAGGGCAGGCAGCAGCTTGAGATTGACGCCGCGCAGTACCCACGAACGGCGGCCATGCACGAGAAGCTTCAAAGCGAGGCGGGGCAAACGGCGTACCGCAAACGCAAGTGGATCGCCGAGCCGCCCAACGGCTGGATCAAGGCTGTGTTGGGATTCCGGCAATTTAGCCTGCGAGGCATCGAGAAGGTGCGCGGCGAGTTCAAACTCGTGTGTCTGGCGCTCAATCTGCGTCGAATGGCGACGATGCAGAGAAGTTGAGCGAACAAAGCGGCGTGAATGCGCCCGTTCATACGTTCATTAAGCGCCAGCGCAACGCCCTCAGGCACGCCAACAGGTTTGACATACCCATTCTCGATCCTCGTGCCTAAAAAATCAGCTAAATCCGTAACGTCGCGTTTCAATAAATCGTCTGCCGCGCAGACTCCTAG
>JANXNO010000376.1 GCA_025354075.1 Burkholderiales bacterium
CGACACTGAGCGCGAACGAGCCGTCAATCAGGTCGTCAAAAACCTCGGCATCACCACGCTACTCATCGCGCACCGCGACTCAACGGTGGCCATGGCCGGGAAGCGGGTGGCATTGGGGGGCTAGTGGCAGTTGGTGAGCGATTCGCCGCCACCGATCAACATGATTTCCGTGGCGAGGAGATCGCGGAGAATTTCATCGTTCAGGCTGAGCTCTTGCACGGTGTCGAACTGCTTATCCATGTTCATGATCCTTGACGTTTGAAGACTAATGGGTGTTGGTGAGCGATTCGCCGCCACCGATCAACATAATTTCGCAGTCGAGCAAATTGCGGAGAATGTCGTCATTTAGGCTGAGTTCTTGCTCAGTGTTGACTTGCTTATCCATTTTCGTGTTCCTTGGTAGTTGTAAGTGGTGAGATAAAAGCACAAAATCTGTAGCTGAAATATGACATGGTCATTTGAGGAATAGCAAGTGGAACGAGACGCTCTTATCGGCTTAATTGATGCGTGTGTCACCGAGTTCGATAGCGACGGGTTAGCGGACTTGGCGGTGCAATTGCGCTCGCAGTTACCAGCATTGATGAAGTCTTCGAATACCGAGGATTTCAAATTGATGGTGCAGGCTGCGCGACTGATTGCATTCAGCAGAAATCCCGAGCCTGTTTCGATCTGCATTTCGATATTGTTAGATATCGCGGCGACCCACATTCCACGCGGACTCGCAGTCGACGCCATTCCGCTAGTCGAACGCGCGCTGGACTTGGCCACCGATCACAACCTTAAGAAAGAGTTGCGTCGCGCCTGCAACGTGTACGCGGCGATGAGCACCGAGGTCGGCATTCCGGCACGCGGCGTTGAATTTGCGCTGCGCGCGGCCGTCATTGCCGATGAGCTTGACGATCAACTGAGCGTGGCCGCAGCGTTTAGCAATATGACGGCCGCGCTCTACAGTATGGGTTTGTACCGCGAGGCGATTTCTGTGGCGCTTCGCGTCGTCAAACGCTTTCAATCGAATCCCGATTGCGGAGGGTTTGTGGCGAATGCCCGCGGCAACTTGGCAAATGCTGCACTCGCGTTGCAAAACTTTCCTGTCGCTGCCGACGCGGCGCGCGTGGCCTGCGAATCTGTGGGCTTACCGAGGGACGCCCACAGCCTGCTCAACCGCGTAATCATGGAGGGAATTTGGCTAAAGAGTTCGATTGGTTTAGATGATCGAGAAACCGTGGAAAGTCGGCTAAAGATGATCCGCGACTTGTCGACTGCGTTTAAGTCGCCGAGGCTCACTCTCAACCGCGACCTAGCCGAGGCAGCGTACGAAATTTATGCTGGAAATCTCACGGTGGCGGTCGCGAAATTACTTGAAATGTTGAAGCATTCGAAGGGGCTACCAGGTATTTATCGCGACAACCTCGTGCTGCTAGTTAAGGCTTACGAAAAAGGACACGACCATGCGGGAGCATTGATATATCTGGGCGAGCTGGTGGAGTTCCTTGGGAGGTCGCAGGTCGCCGCTGTACGTAGCAAGCTTGAAGTGATTCGCGAGAGTATTCAAACACCCATGCCCGGCAAAGATGACGCAGATGCCGTTATCACCGCAATTCAGCAAGTGCCGGGTACGAAAAAGGTGGAAGCGGAGGTCCCCGAGTCGCTCTATCGCGACGCGCTGGAACGTCTTGCCGTTTCCGCCGAGCTTCGCGAAGACTCGTTTGGCCGCCACGCCTATCGCGTAGGAAAGCTCACCGGTTTGCTCGCCAATTCACTCGGGTTTGGGCACAAGTTTTCAGAGGACATTGAGCTTGCCGCGCGTCTGCATGACATTGGTAAATTGGGCATTCCGGATGGCTTGTTGATGAAGCCGGGCAAGCTCACCGATGCTGAGTTCACGGTGATGCAGCGGCACACGACGATTGGTGCGCGGATCCTTCAACAGTGCTCGCATCCGGCGTTTCGGCTGGCTGAGCAGATATCGCTTTACCACCACGAAAAGTGGGACGGTACGGGCTATCCGCGAGGCCTCAAGGGCGACAACATTCCCGAGGTAGCGCGCATCGCTGCGCTCGCTGATGTGTATGACGCGCTGACCCACGCTCGCGCCTACAAACACGCGTGGACGCATGCCGAAGCAGTGCTCGAAATTGAGCGTACTTCGGGCGCGCATTTCGAGCCGCGCATGGTGACGGCGTTCATCAAGCTCGTTGATCATTTGCGTCGTTCGCATGGCGAGCGATTCGACGACTATTTGGCTGAGGCGGGGAATCACTCGTCGTTCATTCAAGCGCGCGACAAAATGCATCAGATGTTGAACGAGATGGAGCCGCTCGCGCCGGGCGAACTTTTGTAGCGTTTTAGCGAACATTTTCGTCATCAGCTTTTGGGCTGTAAGCCTTTTAGCATATGGGGTTATATACCTATTTATGACAAGCTGACATTGGATAGTTAGAGTGCTTAGCCCCAGAGCGGATGGGGCTTTCACTAAAAAGCTGATAGAAATATGTTGCGTTTTAGAGACAGTTTTTTGACGTTTTTTCGCACTTTGAAAATTCTTAGCTGCCTAATATCGTCACAATGCCAATGTCTTGATAGCGCCTAAGTCGCAAAAAAGCACTTAAAAAGCGCGGACGACTGACGAAAAAGGCAGACAAACGTAAACTCGTTGCTGTTTTTGATCAGTCGTTACCTTCGTCGAGGCTATGTCCATGTTTGAGCTAGACACACTTTCTGTCCACGCAGGCGCACGACCTGACCCAGCGACCGGTGCACGGGCGACGCCGATCTACCAAACCACTTCGTTCGTTTTCGAGGATTCCGACCACGCAGCGGCGCTCTTCAACATGGAGCGCGCTGGGCACGTTTACTCGCGGCTCTCCAACCCGACCAATGCCGTGCTTGAGGAGCGCATCGCCGCGCTCGAAGGCGGCATCAGCGCGATCTCTGTCGCGTCCGGTCAGGCGGCGCTGCATCTGGCCATCGTCACGCTCATGGGCGCGGGCAGCCACATCGTTGCCAGCCGCGCGCTGTACGGTGGTTCGCACAATCTGCTCGATTACACGCTGCCGCGCTTCGGCATCACAACGACGTTCGTGGAACCCAGCGATCTTGACGCATGGCGCGCGGCGGTGCGCCCAAACACGCGGCTCTTCTTCGGCGAGACGCTGGGCAATCCCGGCAATCTGCTGATCGACATCGAGAAGGTTTCCGACATTGCGCATAAGGCGGGCGTGCCGCTGATGCTCGACTCCACGTTGACCACGCCCTACCTGATCCGCCCGTTTGAGCACGGCGCGGACATCGTGTTCCATTCTGCGACTAAATTTTTGCAGGGTCACGGCGTAGTGATCGGCGGGCTGCTCGTGGATAGCGGGCGGTTTGACTGGCTGGCCGAAAAGTCACGTGAAAAATTCGCCACGCTGTCCGCGCCGTATCACGGCTTTCACGACATGGTGTTCGCCGAGGAATCGTCCACGGCCGCGTTCCTGCTGCGCTGCCGCCGCGAAGGCCTGCGTGACTTCGGCGCGTGCATGGCGGCGGCAACGGCGTGGCAAATTTTGCAGGGCATCGAAACGTTGCCGGTGCGCATGGAGCGGCACATCGCCAACACGCGAAAAGTGCTGGAGTTTTTGCGCTCGCACGCGTTTGTAGGCGCAATTCATCATCCGGAATTGCCGGAGCATCGCGACTACGACCTCGCGAAAAAGTATTTTCCGAAAGGCGCGAGCGCGGTGTTCTCGTTCGATCTGAAAGGTACTCGCGCGCAAGGCAGAGCATTCATCGATAACCTGCGGCTGTTCTCTCATCTTGCCAATGTGGGCGACGCTAGATCGCTGGTAATTCACCCCGCAAGTACCACGCATTCGCGCATGAGTACCGAGGCGCTGGTCGCGGCGGGCATTACAGAAGGCACGATTCGGCTGTCTATCGGTTTGGAGGACGCGAAGGACTTGATCGACGATTTGGCGCGGGCGCTGAAGGCTGCGGAACGGGTGAAACAATGAAGCTCACCGTCAACAACAATGCGGCGTACGCGTACACGGGCACCCGTGCATTCAATCCAGCGCAGCGGACCGCCGTCTTCATCCACGGAGCAGCAAACGACCACAGCGTGTGGGGATTGCAATCGCGCTATTTCGCGTGGCACGGATGGAACGTGTTGGCCATTGACCTTCCCGGACATGGGCAAAGCGACGGGCCACTTTGCACGAGTATCGAAGCGCTGGCCGATTGGGTCGCAGCGTTTCTTGAAGCAGCGCAGGTGAAAGCAGCCACAGTCATCGGTCACAGCATGGGCTCGTTGACCGCGCTTGAACTCACCGCGTGCCGGCCGGATCTTGTGAGCAAACTTGCGCTTGTCGGCAGCGCGGTGCCGATGGCGGTGGGCGACGTTCTCCTCGAAGCTGCGTTGAACGATGAAGAAAAAGCGTGGCGCATGATCGTCGACTGGTCATTCGCGCCGAACTCGCAGCTGGGCAATAATCACAAGGTGCCTGGCACGTGGTTACCCGGTAATTCGCTTGCGCTGATGCGGCGCATGGCGAAGGGTGTGTTGCACAATGATCTCGCAGCGTGTAAGGCATACGTGAATGGTCTGATCGCCGCTGCCAACGTGCAGTGTCCCGCGTTCGTATTGATGGGAGAACGCGACATGATGACTGCGCCGAAAGCAGCGTTGGGCGTGATCGCCGCATTGAAGTCGGTGCGTACACAAACGATTCCAGACGCGGGACACAACATGACGTCTGAAGCGCCGGATGTGACGCTTGCTGCGTTGTGGCGGTTTGCACATGCGTAAGCAATTGGCGAGCACCTTGCGGGCTCCCTCCCCCAGCAGGGGAGGGTTGGGGTGGGGGAACTTCGACAGTAGAAGTCACTGCAACTACGCCACCCTCACCCCAACCCTCTCCCGCTTGCGGGAGAGGGGGCAGAACCAGACGAGAGCGCGGTAAACCATGCCCCGTTTTTTTTGCACGGAACCCGTTCAACAAAACGTAACCTTCGCCCTTGACGCACGCATCGCGCAGCACGTTCGTGTGCTGCGATTGCGAGACGGCGAGGCCATCACGCTGTTCGACGGCACCGGTGGCGAAATACCTGCGACGCTCGCGCAAATCGGCAAGCGCGACGTGTTGGTAACCACCTCGTCTCACGCCGCAATCGAACGCGAAACGCAACAAAGCGTCACGCTCTATCCATCGTTAATCGCCAATGATCGCTTCGACTGGCTGGTGCAAAAGGCGACTGAGTTGGGTGTTACCGCCATTCAACCCACTTTCACCGAGCGCTCACAACGCATCCCCGGAGACATAGAAAAACGGGCGGAGCACTGGCGTGGCGTGGCGATTGCCGCGTGTGAGCAATGCGGCAGAAATCAGGTGCCGAAAATTCACGCACCGATCACGTTAAGCGATGCGCTGGCGGCGGCTGGTGATCACTCCTTGATCTTGCTCGATGCGGACGGCTCGGCAGACAAATCGGCGTCAACAACTACGGCATCAGGCGCCGTCTTTATAGGCCCCGAAGGTGGATTCTCGTCATCGGAATTGGACGTACTACGAAAGCGCTGCGACCATAGATTGCGCCTAGGGCCGACTGTTCTGCGTGCGGAAACCGCAGCGATTGCGTCGCTAGTGTGGTTGGGGTCATTGCAGTAGCGGCACATCGTGCAACCTAAAGCGCCAACGCGCCGTGCGCCCGCGCGGCAAGTCCGCCGAGCGTTAACCACGCGTCACCCGCCGCTTGCCCCTTGCTCTGCGCATCAAGCGTCGCGCAGGTCTTCAGCAACGATGCGATGCGTCGCGGATCAATCTCACTGGCGGCGACTTCCATCGCCTTCTGTCGCTTGCCCCACACCCGCGCATTGCGCAGGGCCTGCATCATCGGCACGCCTTCGCGACGGTTCATGAAAATCGAGCCTAGCGCATGCACGTCTTCCGCGAGCTGCCACGACAAACGCGGCGCTTGCTCGCCCTCAGCTTGCAGGCCCGCGAGCACGCGACCGTAACGGGCGAGATCGCCGCGCAGGAACGCCTCCGAAAGCTCGCTCACGTCGTAGCGCGCGACATCGGTCACCGCATTCAAAACATCTTCAATGGCGAGTTTGCCTGGTTTCACCAGCAGCGCCAATTTTTCGATTTCCTGCTTCGCTGCGAGCAAGTTGCCTTCGCAGCGCTCGCTGATTAACTCGATCACTTCACGCGCCGCATCAAACCCCGCCAGCGTGAGTCGCGACTTGATCCATCGTGGCAACTGATCGCGTTCGACGAGCGGTGCGGCCACCGTGACGCCCGCACGATCACACGCCATGAACCAGGCGGAATCTGTCGCCGTGCGATCCAGTTTCGGCAGATTGATGATGAACAACATGTCCGGCGGCGGATCGTTCGCGAGCTTGCCAAAAAATGCGCCGGCATCGACGGAAGGCTTCGCCGTGTTGATGGTGATTTCAACGATGCGCAGCGTGGAAAACAGCGACAGGTTATCGCTCGATTGCGTGATCAGACTCCAGTCGAAATGCGCCTCAACCACGAAGTGTTCGCGCTCGCTGTAACCCGCTTTGCGCGCAACCGCGCGAACAGCATCAGCGGCCTCAAGCTTGGTCAGCGTTTCTTCGCCGTGAATGACGTAGATGGGCTTCAGCGCATCGGTCAGGCGGTTGGCGAGTTGATCGGGGGAGACTTGCATTGATGCGATTGTAGGAGCAACTTGTCGCGACCATAGGTAGAGCAGACGGCGGTTCGCGGCAAGCCGCTCCTACAAAGAACTAACCGGGCTTTTTCACCGCCTGCAAGCGCCGCAAAATCTGCGCGGCTGCGTCGAGTTGCATGTCCCGAATCAGTTGCCGTTCTTCGCCTTCTTTCGCGAGCGCCTGTGATTCGGCAAACGAAAAATCGCGACGAATCGTGATCTCTCCCGGTTCACCCCAGGCGCGGCCTTTGGCGTCGACAAACTCGTAGCGAACGCGATATTCAAGTTCGAACTCGCGGGCCCGACCGCCGCCCGAAAGCGACAGCACGCGCTTGTCGAAAAATACCTGCAAAAAACGGATCGCAAAATCGGCGTCTTCAATCTTCGTCTTGATTTGCACGCCATTGCTGGTCAACCCCGAAATCACATCAGGTACGACCGGTGCGACCGTGCCCGCCACGTTGGCCGTACCAACGCCAAACGTAGTGGGACGTTGCACAAATACGCTACTGAACGGATAAGTGGCAGCCCCGCGCAACTGGAAACCGCAGGCGCTTAGCAGCGCAGATGCGATGATCGCGGTGGCCAGTGACAAGGGGGGCGTGCGGCGGTGATTCACTTTCACACCACCACGTTCACGAGCCGACCCGGCACCACGATGATCTTCTTCGGCGTGCGACCTTCACCGAATTTCGCGACTTCCTCAGTCGCAGCCGCTGCGGCTTCGATGGTTGCCTTATCCGCGCCAGACGCAACCACGACCACGCCACGCGTCTTGCCGTTGACTTGCAATACGAGTTCGACGGTGTCACTGACTAGCGCCGATTCGTCAACCTCCGGCCACTGTGCGTCGAGGATATCGCCCGCGTAACCGAGCTCTTTCCACAGGCCGTGTGTGATGTGCGGGCAGATCGGGTAGAGCATCGAGAGCAACAAACGCAGCATTTCGTACTGCAGCGTTGTTCTGACGCCCTCCGCAACACGAAGCGATGCATCCGCATTGTCGCCGCCGAAGACTGGTCCGCCAACCGCCAGCTGAACTTCCTCCGATGTAACGATGTTTAGCAACTTCATACAACCGGACACAACCGTGTTGTACTGAATCTTTTCGTAGTCGTTTTGGATTTGTCGGACGACAAGAAAAAAATCTCGGCGCGCCTTCTTCTGATCTGGATTCAGTTCCTCTGATTTGACAGCGATAAACCGTCGATCCAGATGCCGCTGTGCGTCGCCTTTGCAGAATTGCGACGTTGACCACACGCGTCGCAAGAATTTCCACGAGCCCTCAACCGCCGCATCGTTCCACTCAAGCGTGGCTTCGGGCGGCGCGGTGAACATCATGTAAAGGCGCGCCGTGTCGGCACCGTAGCGCTCGATTAAGTCTTGTGGATCGACGCCGTTGTTCTTGCTCTTCGACATCGTGGTGACGCCGCCGTAGTCGGCAACGCTGCCATCTGACTTGAGCGTCGCACCGGTCACCCGACCGTCGGCACCGAACGAGTTTTCAACGTCGGTCGGCCAAAAACCTCGGCGAAAAGAAAACCACCTGGCGCTTGCGCGACTGGGGCGTCTCGCGTCAGCGTTACTGGGGCACACCCATCC
>JANXNO010000452.1 GCA_025354075.1 Burkholderiales bacterium
CCCCCAGCCCCTCCCCCACGCGAGGGGAGGGGAGTTTTACGCCTTGCGAGGGCATGGTTGCGTCACAAATCCAGTGGTCGCATCAAGGCCGCGCCGCCGACGACTGGTTGAAGCGGGTGGTCAGCTGGACGTGGAAGGTGAAGCTCGCGCCGTCCCTGGAGCGCGACTTGTTCGCCAAGCTGCGCGAGAGTGCCGAGGAGGTGGCGATCAAGGTGTTTGGTGACAACGTGCGCGACCTGATGCTGGCCGCACCTGCTGGCAACAAAGTGGTGATGGGGCTCGACCCCGGCATCCGCACCGGTGTGAAGGTGGCCGTGGTGGATTCAACCGGCAAGGTCGTCGCCACGAGCGTTGTCTATCCCCATGAGCCGCGCAAGGATTGGGATGGTTCGCTGCACACACTCGGTAAATTGTGCGACGCGCATGGCGTGCAGCTGATCGCGATTGGCAACGGTACGGCGAGCCGCGAGACCGATCAGTTGGCGGCTGATTTGATCAAGCGACAGGGCGGCGCAATTGTCAAAGCAGTCGTCTCCGAGGCTGGAGCTTCGGTGTATTCGGCGAGCGAATACGCGTCGCAAGAGCTGCCGGATATGGATGTCAGTTTGCGCGGCGCAGTGAGCATTGCGCGGCGCTTGCAGGACCCGCTGGCGGAGCTGGTGAAGATCGATCCGAAGTCCATCGGCGTGGGCCAGTATCAGCACGATGTGAATCAATCGCTGCTCGCTAAAAAACTCGATGCGGTGGTTGAGGATTGCGTGAACTCGGTGGGCGTGGATGTGAATCTCGCCTCCGCGCCATTGCTGTCGCGCGTCGCTGGATTGTCCGCGAGCAACGCGCGCAGCATCGTGTCGCATCGCGAGGAGCATGGCGCATTCGCGGATCGCGATTCGATTCGTAAAGTGTCCGGCATCGGACCAAAAACGTTTGAGCAATGCGCGGGATTTCTGCGCATTCGGGACGGCTCAAATCCGCTCGACGCGAGCGCGGTTCATCCCGAGAGCTACGCGCTGGTACAGAAAATTATTGAACGCGCGAAGAAACCGTTGTCGGAATTGCTCGGTAACGCAACGGCATTGAAATCGGTTTCGGTCAACGCATTCACCGCCGATGGCGTGGGTGAAATCACGGTGCGCGATGTGCTCGCCGAACTCGAAAAGCCGGGTCGCGATCCACGCCCTGAATTCAAGGTGGCGAAGTTCAACGACGGCGTGAACGACATCAAGGATCTGGTTGAAGGCATGATCTTGGAAGGCACTGTGACCAACGTCGCCGCGTTCGGTGCGTTCGTTGATGTGGGCGCGCATCAAGACGGGCTGGTGCATGTGTCGCAGCTGGCCAACAAGTTCGTGAAAGACCCCAAGGACGTGGTCAAAGCCGGGCAGATCGTCAAGGTTAAAGTGGTTGAAGTGGACATCGCACGCAAACGCATCGCGCTGACCATGCGGCTGGATGCGGTGCCAGTGCCCGCTGAGGAGCGCATTGCTAGCCACGGTCGTGGCATCGACCGGCGCGGCGACACAACGAACAGGCAAGCGGCACAACGCCCAGTGCAGATGCCTGACAACGCGATGGCGGCCGCGTTCGCTTCGCTTAAACGCGGCTAACGCCAGCGCGCCATTTGTTAAACGTTACCTATGGCGCAATTTCCCTGCTAAATTCGTCCTTAGCAAAAATGCGCTATGTTTGCGCATCTTCAAGAACTTAAAAAGCAGGGGATTTCATGTTGCGTCAATTATTTTCGCGCGCTGCGGCGCTGGCTGGGGTGGTGCTTGCGTTCAACGGTTTTAGCGCTTGGGGGCAAGCCGTCACAGTGGTTGAGTACTACAACAAAACCCTCGGCGCCTACTTCATTACGGGCAGGGCACCCGAGCAAGTCGCGCTGGACGGCGTTGCTATGTTTCAACGCACCGGCATGACATTTCAAGCGGTGGCTGCGGCAAGCGCTGCGTCTACGCTGACCAAGATTTGCCGCTTTTATATTCACGGCAGCGCACCGTACGTAAGCTCGCACTTTTATGGTCGGCCTGCCGACTGCGATTTGCTGTTGTCGCTGCACAAGCCAGAATTCGATTGGGAGGACTACGACTTCGCCACGCTTCAGCCGACTGCTGGCGTCTGCCCGGCTGGATCGGTGGCGATCTATCGTGGATTTCGTGCGGCAAACAACGGCATCACGCCCAACCATCGCTACAGCGCAAGCCTCGCCACGTATACGGCAGCCGCACTGACCGGGTACGCTGGCGAGGACGTGCAATTTTGCGTCACGGCAGCAACCCCGGCCACGCTGGTAGTCACGCCGCCCTCGTCGAACTCTGACGACTGCGCCGTCCTTTACTCCACCAGCAAGCGGGTTACGCTGGAAACCACAGGCTCGGCCGGTGGCATCAACACTGGAACGTCGAGTTTTGTGCGCAGCTATGACCCGACACCCATCAGCTTTAACGGCAGAACAGCGACGCAGGTCGTGGACACGACCCCGACCTCAAAAGGCGCGACCATGATCGAAGAGGCGGCTACAAGTTGGTCTGAGCTAGGCTCACGCAGCTTCAACGCGAGCGGCAACGCCGACACATATTATTCGCCACCGATTGTGTTTCCGAAGCAATGGGCCATCGGCCAGACCGTGAATTTCACGCGTGCGATTCAATTCAACCCAGCAACGGCAACAGGCAACGGCACGCAATCTGGAACCATTACGCTGATTGGTCGCGAATCGGTCACTGTGCCTGCCGGGACGTATTCAGCATGCAAATTCAAGACCGACGAAACCACCCAATATCCAGCCGTTGGCTCAAACTCGGCGACCACAGCAACGTCGTGGCTGGTGCCGGGTATCGGCATGGTTCGCGCCGAAGGCTCCGATTCGACCAGCTTCACGGGCTTCTCTACCAGCGGCAGCTTTGTAGTTGTGGCAACTGCGGTGCAGTAAGGGATTCGTTTTCATCAAAAGGGTGCACCGAAGTGCGCCCTTTTTTGTTATTGGCCCTTAGGGTTTGGCTACCGCTTGTTGCCGTCGTGTTTCTGTGTGCGGATGCGGCGGCTTTGCTTGTTCTGTTCTTTGGTGATCGCAGAACGCTCACGGCGGGTCACCTTGCCATCAGCCTTTGCCGCGGCTTCCATACCAGCCACCTTATTTTGACCCGCCTGCATGCGCGAGGCCTCACGTTTTGACAAAGCACCGGTAGCTTTACCGTTGTCTATGCGAGCCTGTTGGTTCGCCTGACGTTGATCGATATTCGGGGTTGCGGTTTGAGCAGCAGCACCGAATGCGAGCGCGACGCCGAGAATTGAAACAAGGGCGCGAAGGGATCTTTTCATGTGGTCTCCAGCTAAATATGATGTAAGTAACGAGGGCCGATGATGTCAAACGTATATCGTGGCCAGTGTGTTGATAACGACATCGCGCCTTGAAGGCTGACTAATATTGCGACCACTTACACCTGCTTACATTTTCGTCGCCTCCCTACCAAACCCAAAT
This sequence comes from Burkholderiales bacterium, assembly GCA_025354075.1. Classification (GTDB taxonomy): domain Bacteria; phylum Pseudomonadota; class Gammaproteobacteria; order Burkholderiales; family Casimicrobiaceae; genus Casimicrobium. The sequence goes on from JANXNO010000452.1 coordinate 3,482, forward strand.
CTGCGTGCGGTTATGGGGCTTTCTGGCCGCGAAATGGGTTGTCGTCCTACGTTCTTGCGACCGATTCATGGTTACCATCGGCAGAGAGGCAATTGCGGCAAACAAATCGCGAAGAAATCCGCCTCCACACTTGATAAGAGAGGGCACTATGTTCACAAAATTTCTGCACGTTACGCTTGCCGCGCTGGCACTGACAGCATCAAGCAGCGCCATAACCAGCGCCTGGGCACAATCTGTGACCGTGGTCGAGTATTACAACAAGCCGTTAGATGCTTACTTCATCACCGGTCGATCTGTCGAGCAGCAGCAGTTGGACATGGTTGCAGATTTTCAGCGCACCGGCATGACCTTTCAAGCCGTGGCAGCGACTGCAAGTACCCCCGATTTGACTCGCGTCTGCCGGTTCTACGTCAACACGCCGTCCCCATATGCCAATAGCCACTTCTACGGGCTGGAGAACAGCGATTGCGAGCCGATACTGGCGCAAAATCTACCGGGATTTAACTGGGAAGGTTATGACTTTGCACTGAAACAGCCCGTTAACGGCGCTTGCCCGACTGGAACTACAACCATCTATCGCAGCTTTCGGCCAGCGGCGGGTGGCAAAACCGCCAATCACCGTTATACGGCTAGCGCAGCAAGCTACGGCGCCGCCGCGACCACGGGCTACAACGCCGAGCAGCCTGCGTTTTGCGCAACGGTAGCCACCGACATAACGGTTCAAACCAGCGCATATTGCGGCACGCTTTACTACAGTGGCGTGCAGATCAGTTATCAATCGCGCACCAATCTTGGTGCAACTAATAGTTGGGTTCGCTTCACCGAAGGGCAGTCAGTTGTATTCAACGGCAGGACAGCTCAGCCGGTCAGAGAACAATACGCCTCGGGACAAATCAAACGAATAATGATCGAAGACTCGACATCCAGCTGGGCCGATCTCGGCGCTAGCACCACAAATGCAGGCACTTCGCTCGACAGCGCCTACGTCCAGCCCACCTCGTATCCGCGCCAAATGGCGACAGGCGAAACGGTGAGCTTTAATCGATACGTGGCATTCAGCCCGATTCAGAACTCAGGCTCACCTTTAGAAGTCGGAAGTGTGTCACTGGTAGGCGTAGAACTCATTACCGTGCCAACCGGAACCTATGCTGCGTGCAAATATAGTAGCCAAATTTCGTCGCAGTATTACGCAACGGGACGTTCCGACCTCAGGCGCCTGACCAGCTGGGTTGCGCCTGGTGTTGGTTTGCTACGGTCGAAACTGGAAGAGACAACATACGATGACACGGGCGAACATCCTACGGTTACCACTGACGTGAATGCCGTAGCAGTGCAACGCCTGTAATTTAAAACCGAGATAAGCGCTGCGAGCAGACATCGCGGCAAATGTGGCGTGAATGAACTGCGGGCATAACTCGACGCGTTGATGCAAATTAGAGTTTTTGCAGGTTTTATCGAGTTTCAAACGTGACCTGAGTTTCGCGCGGAGCAATGTTTGGCTGCTGCAAACGAGCCTCGCCAGTCCGTGGTTTATTGCCGCGGCGTTTGATGAACGGTGCGGCGATTCATACCGCGTCGTTCGGACGGGGTATTCGCACCGCCTGGCCTAGGCGTGACGTGGCATAGCTATCTGCGACGACGTTGCGCGCCATCAACGCCACACTTCCAAAGCTTCTCTGCTTGGTCGTCTTGATTTCACTGCGCAGCATGGTCTTGTTCGCGCCGACCGAAAGGCCGGCGACTTGTTCTGCATGCCCGGTCTATGCCAGGGCTCGCCGCTGTGCGATCCAGAACGCGACTACCGCCAACACGGCAAGCGCACAGAGCACCGACACGCCCATCGTGTAGTTGCCGGTCGCGACCCAAAGCGCTGCGAGCATGGACGGCGCGACGGCTCGCGCAATCGCCGTGGGGAGTCCGAGCAGTCCATTAAGTGATGCCGCTCGTTCCCGCGACACGTAAGTTGCCATCGCGGTGGCTTTGACGATGGTGATCATGCCGTTGGCCATACCGTAGAGCAATGCATAGAAAATCGCCACCCACGGTGATTGCAGGCCCCATGCGTACAGCGCAAGCACGAATAGCGCAGCAGGCAACAGCGTGGGAATCCAGCGGTTGGCTTTATGAATGTCCATGTTTTTCTCGGTAAAAAACAGCAGTAAACGACCCGCAACCTGCAACGCGCCGATGGATGCCGGGATCGCGATGACCCACGCTTCGGGCAAATTGCGCTCACGCAAAATCGACACGAGGTGCCCGCCCATCGCCGTGGTGATGCCGGAAAACAACACGAAGAATGTGGCGAGCCCCCAGAACGGAAAGTGGTGCGTGAATTCGACCAGCTTCTTCGCTCCGATGCCTGTTTGATGGGTAAGCGCTAGCGGCTCGTCGCGCAACCAGTACGCGTGGATAGGCAGGCAGATCAGCACGTGCAGCGCACCCAGCGCGATCACGGCGTGGCGCCAGCCAAACGCGCTGATCAGCCACGCGCCGAGCGGAATGAACACCGTGCTGGCCAGACCACCGAGAAAGGTCAACGTGATGATGGCGCGACGAAATTCAGTCGGATAGCGGCGGATCAATACCGAAAAAGCGGGCTGATAAAGCACGCCAGACATGGCGACGCCGATGGCGACCCACACCGCATACAACTGCCACTGATTCTTCACCATTGAAATCGCGATGAAACTGGCGCCCGCCAATAGCGAGCCCGTGCACATCACCGCTCGCGCCCAACCTGCATCTATTAACCGACCCACCGCAATCGCCAGCGCGCCTTCCATCAACAGCGCCAGACTGAACGCGAGCGCCGCATCAACGCGCGTCAACGACAAGTCGCGCTCAAAATGCTCCAGCAGCAACGAGAACATGTAGAACAGCGTGCCCCAACTGATGAGCTGGGCCAGCGATAGCCACATCACGAAACCGCTTGGTGCATGGCCGTCAGTGGCGACAATCACGGCGGGCAGGGCATGGATCACAGCACCCGCTTCATTTGCGCCGTCGCCACCACCCGTGCTGAGATCGTCTCCGTTAGATTCCACACAGAAATGCTATCAGCTTTCGGCGGAACGCCTTATTTAAATGGGGCTAAGGCCGGTATTAGCTAAAAGTCGACCTTGAGCAAAATCGGTTGGCAAGCCCATATTAAATAAGCCTCTAAGCAAAAAGCTAACAATGCTTTTCCTGAAAAAAACTCGCGCTCGCCGCCGTTAGGCTCAACCATATACCGCAGTTGACACCCAAATTACCATTGCGCGGCAGCATTGCTCACGGCGAACTCCGCTTTCCACTCACCACGCAAACCTTGCCCAGGCAACCGCCTGCAGTCTGAGCATCTTCCGCACAACACCCAACCATTGCCGAAGTCTATGAATGACGGCGAACAGCAGCACGCTTGCTATCCTGACTTAAAAATTCTGCTAACGACCAAAACGGAAGTCGCTTCGAACGCTTGATAGAAGAGGGAACAGCGATGGATCGGCGCATAAACCACCACCGGCGCTGGTGCCCGCATAAATGCCGCACGTTACCGCCGAACGTGCCGACGAGTCGTGCTGGAAACAAAATACTCGCGACATTTGCGCCAACCCACTGATGGCGTTTGGCGTCTAACTTTACGCGCAGGTAGCACACCAAGGCTGCGCCGGACAGCCTTCTGCATCGTTGGCGGCCCCGCTCGGCGACGTCCATGCTGGTTCGACATGTTTCACGTGAAACATGTCGCGATACTCAACGAAGCACCTCCCGCGACCCGCCACATCGGTAGAATATGTAGTCCCATTCTGCGCACTACACGGCCTTGTTTCATGCGAAACATCCGCCCTAGCACCCCAACATGACATACCCCGAGCGCTTTGACGTGATTGTCGTTGGCGGCGGCCACGCCGGTTGCGAAGCCGCTTTGGCGGCTGCACGCTCGGGCGCGAAGACATTGTTGCTGACCCATAGCATCGAAACGCTCGGCCAGATGAGCTGCAATCCGTCTATTGGCGGTATCGGAAAAGGGCACTTGGTTAAAGAAGTGGATGCGCTCGGCGGCGCAATGGCCATCGCCACGGATGAAGCTGGCATCCAGTTCCGGATTCTGAATTCGTCGAAAGGCCCGGCAGTTCGCGCAACACGAGCACAGAATGACCGCGTTTTATACCGCGCAGCAATCCGGTCGCGCATAGAAAATCAGCCGAATTTGACGTTATTTCAGCAGCCGGTGGACGACGTTCGCGTCACCGGCGAGCGCGTCACGGGCGTACGCACGCAAATGGGCGTGACATTTGAAGCGGCGTCCGTCGTGTTGACGGCGGGCACCTTCCTGTCCGGGCTCATCCATATTGGCCTGCAAAATTACACCGCTGGCCGCGCGGGCGATCCCGCCGCAACCACGCTCGGCGCACGACTCAAAGAGATGCAGTTGCCGCAAGGCCGCCTGAAGACCGGAACGCCACCACGCATCGACGGCAAAACCGTTGATTTCACCAAGCTTGGCATTCAGCCCGGCGACGATCCCGCGCCAGTATTCAGCTTCATGGGCAACCGCGCGATGCATCCGCGACAAATACCGTGCTACATCACGCACACCAATGAGCGCACGCACGAGATAGTGCGCTCTGGACTGAATCGTTCGCCGATGTTCACCGGCGTAATCGAAGGCGTCGGGCCGCGCTATTGCCCGAGCATTGAGGACAAAATTCATCGCTTCGCCGACAAAAGTAGCCACCAGATTTTCCTTGAGCCGGAGGGCTTGACTACGCACGAGTACTACCCGGCCGGCGTGTCGACGAGCCTGCCGTTTGACATCCAGCTGGCCTTGATTCGCTCAATGCGAGGACTAGAAAACGCGCACATTTTGCGACCCGGCTATGCGATTGAGTACGACTACTTTGATCCGCGCCAGCTCAAACAGACGCTAGAAACCAAATATCTCGAAGGCCTGTTTATGGCCGGACAGATCAATGGAACGACCGGTTACGAAGAGGCGGCCGCGCAAGGTTTGCTCGCGGGCGTGAATGCCGCGATGAGGTCGAAAGGCAAAGCCGGCTGGTGCCCGCGTCGCGACGAAGCGTATCTCGGCGTGCTGGTCGACGACCTCACGACACAAGGCGTGAGCGAGCCGTATCGCATGTTCACCAGCCGCGCCGAATACCGATTGCAATTGCGCGAAGACAATGCAGATATGCGGCTCACAGAACAGGGCAGGGCACTCGGCTTGGTTGATGACGCCCGTTGGAACGCGTTCAACCGCAAGCGCGACAGTGTTTCACGTGAAACAGAACGTCTGAAATCGACCTGGGTGAATCCAGCATTGCTATCGAACGAGCGGGCGACGGCACTGCTCGGCACAACGATTGAGCGGGAATACAGCTTGTTCGATTTGCTGCGGCGACCGGGCGTGAAGCATTCGGCGATTTCGGTGCTGCGTGACGAGTTGAGCCTTAAAGCGAAGAGTGACATGTCCACCACGACTGTGGGCTGGATTGAAAACCCAGCGCCCACGGGAGCCTCTGGTGATACCGGGTTTTCAACCCAGCTTACAGTCTTCGACGAATCCGTCAGCGAGCAAGTAGAAATCGCCGCCAAATACGCGGGCTATATCGAACGCCAGCAAGACGAAATCGACCGCCAACTGGCGAACGAAAACCTGCGCTTCCCCGTTGATCTTGACTACACTCAAGTGCGCGGACTCTCGAAAGAAGTGCAAATCAAGCTGTCCGCACAACGCCCAGACACACTCGGGCAGGCGGGCCGAATCTCGGGCGTGACGCCTGCCGCCATTTCGCTGCTGCTCGTCCATCTCAAAAAGGGTCGACTGGCGGAGATGGTGGCATGACAAACGTTTGTCGTAGGATGGGCGCCCCGCGCCCACGCGTCCATTCATTCGGGAGCTCCGTCCGCGTGGGCAACAAGTTGCCCACCCTACGCATATGAACAACGAAAACAAAACCGGCACGCGCCCCAGCGCAACTTTAACGGGAACGCGCCCACGCGTTCAGCCCGGAATCAACCCACAAGGCCAAGGCATGACCACTTCTGCAGGGCTGCGCCCCGTGATCGACCGACCATTGAAACGCGAACAAATCGAGTTCACCCCCGAGCTGCGCGCCGAACTGCGCGCCAAGCTGGATGCGGGCTTGAGCGAAATGCGCCTGACCGCCAGCGAAAAGCAAAAAAACCAGCTCATCGAATCGCTCGCCTTCCTGAACGAGTGGAATGCGGTGATCAATCTCACCGCCATCCGTGACCCGCATGACCAGCTGGCGCAACACATTCTCGACTCACTTTCAGTGCTGTACTGCATTCCGAAAGAGTCGACCACGCTGCTCGACGTCGGCTCGGGCGGCGGCTTTCCGGCACTGCCGATTGCCGTGATGCGTCCCGATCTGGAGGTCGTCGCCGTCGACTCCGTACGCAAAAAAACCGACTACATCGAGAAGGCGGCGACGCTTTTGAAGATCGGCAACCTGAGCGCTGTCCACA
>JANXNO010000455.1 GCA_025354075.1 Burkholderiales bacterium
ACCAGAATGATGCCGTTGGGTCGCGCAACCATCTTCTCCCACCGCGCGAGATCGTCATCGCTGAACCCGAGATCACGAAAGTCGCGCAACAATACTTCGGGATCAAAGATGCGCATCACAATCTTTTCGCCGAACGCCGTCGGCATGGTTGCCACACGCAATTCAACTTCGACCCCTTCGGGCGAAACCGTCTTGATGCGACCGTCCTGCGGTCGGCGTTTTTCAACAATTTCCATGCGCGCCAGCAACTTCACGCGGCTCACCATTGCGGTCAACACCGCCTGCGGAATTTGATAAACCTGATGTAGCACGCCGTCGATACGAAAGCGCACCACGCCGAAATCACGGCGCGGCTCAATGTGGATGTCGCTCGCGCGTTGCTCGAACGCAAATTGCCACAACCAGTCAACAATGCGCACGATGTGACGATCATTTGCGTCTGGCGTCGGCGCGTTCGGGCCACCGACTTGCACCAACTGCTCAAATGACGAAATAGCGCTTTTGTCGTCGGTCGCTTTTTCTTGTGCGCGGCGCACCGATTGCGCCAGCGCGAAAAACTCGGCGACGTAGCGCTTCACGTCCAGTGGATTGGCAAACACCAGCTCCACACGTCGACGTAACAGGTTTGATAACTCGGGGATCCACGAGCGTACAAACGGCTCGCTGGTCGCCACCGTCACCGTGTCGACGGTCACCGCAACCGGCAAGATGCGATAACGATTCGCGTAGCTCGTGCTCATCACCGTGCCGACCGCAGTGAAGTCCACCTTCAGCGGATCAATGTGCAAATAGGGTACGTTGAGTCGCCCCGCAAGCCATTCGGACAACGCCTCCAGCGTCAGCACACGCTTGGGCGGCTTGTTACTTCGCCATTTTTGTTCGGCGATGAAGGTCAGTGGATGGTCGTACGTACGAAATTTCGCTGTGCTGCGCAGGGCTTCAATTACGTCCAGTTCAACCAGTGCATCGGCTTCAAGCTCGCGCAACACCATTTCAAGCGTCAGCGCCCGATCTCCAGAACCATCGGACGATGATGGCGGTTTGCTGGATGCGGCAGGTTGAGCAGGATTCGAGGGGGACTTGACAGCGGCCATCAGCCTATTTTGCTACAGCGCGCATGATGGGCTGTCGCAAGGTGACGGCCACTCACAAAGTGACCCTGCCCAACACCACTAATCCGGACGGGCTGGCGCGAACCAATACGCCCTCGCCGGAAGCCGGTGAGATGCCGGTCAACGACGCAATGTTTACCTGGTGCGTAACCAGCAGCCACGACTCCCGCATACGTACCGAGCCTAACAATGTACGCACACGGTCGTCGGGATCAGCCATTGTCGGGTTACCCGAAAACTGTGAATTAAGTGCTGACCAGTCTCGCACCATGGCGACCGACTCCGCCAGCAGCCGCGCCGTGTCACGCGTCCGGCACCATTCGCTGGTGTAGATGCGGCTGAACCGAATGCCCGACTGTCTGTTGCGGGCGGCCATGGCGCGAATCGCTTCTCTCCCATCTGGCGACAGGTTGCGTTGCGTGGCGCAGTCGCCAAGTTTGAAGCCCGGTGGATCTCCGACACCGGGCATCGTTTGACCATGCCGCAACAGCAACGCAACGCCACCTTGACGCAACAGCGCCTGACCGTCTGCCCGGTTGAGCGGAGGCAACGCTGCTGCGACTGCTACTGTGACGGTCAGTAAGGTCAGGAAAAGTGCGAGAAGTACACGACGCATAATAGGCTGCATAAGTTGTTTCAGGCCGTGATCGCGGCAGCAAAGTTCCTACCTATGCTTATTGATTGCGCCGCTTATGTCAACGGCAAACGCCAGGCTACGATGGACATTGAGGCGATCAGTGATTTCCTCGATGCGCCGCAACCTGTTGGTGCCTTTGTATGGGTCGCACTGTTCGAGCCGACCCCGGCAACGCTGGGCAAAATGCAGGAAGAGTTCAACCTCCATCAGCTAGCCATTGAAGACACCAATCGTGGATCGCAGCGACCAAAAATGGAGGAATACGGCGCAACGCTGTTTTTGGTGCTGCACACGATTGAACATCACGGTAATGAATTTGTCGATGGTGAACTACACATTTATTGTGGCGAGCACTTCGTTCTGACAGTACGGCACCGTGCTGAACTCGGATTCAAAAACGTGCGATCTGAACTAGAGCGCGATCCGGATTTTCTCGCGCTGGGGCCGGGCGCAGCGTTACACGGCCTGATCGACACGGTGGTCGACCGGTTGTTTCCCGAAGTCGATTCGCTCGAAGACCGGCTGGACAAAATTGAGGAAACCATTTTTGATGCAAGCAGTGATCGTCGTGTCGCAGCCGAAGTGCTGTACGCACTGAAGCGGGACACGATATGCGTACGCCGCGCGGTGACGCCGCTTGAGGACATGTGCGGCCGACTGGTAACACACAAGCACCCGATTTTCCGTGACTCCCTGCGTCCGTATTTTCGTGATGTGCTCGATCACGTCACGCGCATTGACGAATCATTAGACAACCTGCGCGACATGGAAAACAGCGCCACACAAACCAACCTGTCGCTTATCACGCTGGGCGAAAGCGAGGTCACCAAAAAACTCGCCAGCTGGGGTGCCATATTGATGGTGCCCAGCATCGTGGGCGCAATTTACGGCATGAACTTCAAGCACATGCCGGAGCTGGACTGGGTCTACGGTTACCCGGCTGCGCTGGGCCTGATGGTGGCGGCGAGCGTGGTGCTGTGGGCGTTCTTCCGGAGGATCAAGTGGGTTTGATCGGCCGGAATTTGTTCCGGCCGCTTGGCGCTCGACACTACTGTGGACGGAGCCGCTTGACCTCCTCATCCGTCGGCTGCACGTCCTTGCCGTCGACGTAGCGCCAGCCGCTCATCACGCCTTTGCCGTCTTTCTGCGCGAGGCGACCGACGTAGGCCCCCATCGTGGACTGGTTGTCCTGTCCGCGCCAGGTGATCTTGCCGAACGGGCTGTCGACCACCAGATTTTTCATCGCCACCTGCATTTTTGCCGTGTCAGTTGACCCTGATTTCTTGAGCATCGCCGCGATGGACTTCATCGTGGCGTAGCCAACGACTGAGCCCAAGCGTGGATGGTCATTGTATTTGGCGAGATACGCTTCACGGAACGCTTTGTGCTCCGGCGTGTTGATCTGTTCCCACGGATAGCCGGTGACCAACCAACCTGTCGGCGTTTCATCTTTCAGCGTATCCAGATATTCCGGTTCACCCGACAGCAGGCTCACAACGGGGCGATCCTTGAACAGGCCGCGCGTGTTGCCCTCGCGCACGAACTTTTGCAGATCGGCACCGAACGTGACATTGAAGATGGCATCGACCTTGGCATCAAGCAGCGCCTGCGCAACTGCCCCTGCGTCGATCTTACCGAGCGGTGCGGCTTGCTCGATAAATTCCACGCCACCCGCAGGCTGCGCAGCAATCAGCAGTTTTTTGAACGAGGCTGCAGCCGACTGGCCATACTCGTAGTTCGGATACACAATGCCCCAGCGTTTTTTGTTGAGCTTGGCGGCTTCGGGCACCAGCATCGTGGTCTGCATGTACGTCGATGCGCGCAGGCGATAGGTGTACGCGTTGCCGTTGCCCCAGGTTACCTTGTCAGAGAGCGGTTCGCTAGCGACGAACAGCACTTTGCGTTGCTTGGCAAAGTCACCAACGGCCAATCCGATGTTTGACAGAAACGTACCGGAAATCAGGGCGACTTTTTCACGTGCGACGAGCTCTTCCGCAACGCGCACTGCGTCGCCCGGATTCGCGTTGTCGTCGCGAAAAATTGTCTCCAGCTTTTTGCCGCCGACGCCGCCTGCTTTGTTGATTTCGTCCTGAGCCAGTTCCCAGCCTTTTTTGTAGGGCTCAAGAAAAGCGGGCTGCGCTTTGTAGCTGTTGATTTCGCCGATTTTGATCGTCGCCTGGGCAAAGCTTGCGCTAGTGGCAAGTAGCGAAAGGACGGAAAGGGACACGGCAAGGAGGGTGCGTTTCATCGGAATTCCTGTTGGATCAGTGTGGGCCGAGATGGGCCGCGTCGATAACGAGAGCAGCGGGCCGCTGGTTTACACAATGTTGTTGCAGCGCGGCAATGTATCGCATTCATCGAAAGTGCGAGAAAATCCGCTGGTTAGTTCATACCGGCATTCCCATGAAACTGGCCCTGAAAATTCTCAAATATCTGGTCGGCATCGTTGTTGTGTTGCTAGCGGCTGGTTTTCTGTTACCCGCAGGCTATTCTGCGCAACGCAGCATGACGATCAACGCGCCGACCGAAAAAGTATTTCCACTGGTTGCGAGCCAGAAAGAATGGAAGCGCTGGAGCGTCTGGAATCAGCGTGACCCGGCCATACAGATGACTTACTCTGGCCCGGAGGCAGCGGTCGGCTCGAAATGGGGCTGGAAGAGTCAATCCGAGGGCAACGGCGGCATGGAATGGTCCGCGGTGGAACCAAACAAGCGTGTCGGGTTCATACTTGCGATGGAAGACATGACGCCTGCAACCGGCGACCTGACGTTCGCGCCCGATGGTGCGGGCACCAAGGTCACCTGGGTTATGAACGGCAATGCGGGCATGAACCCGGTGTTCCGCTGGTTCGGATTGTTCATGGACAAAATGGTGGGGCCGGACTTTGAAGCCGGACTCCAAAACCTCAAGAAATTGGCGGAGGCCGCATGATGATTGTTGCTGAAGAAAAAAAATCCACCTACCGCGATTACGCAGCGCCGCAGCGCGTGGATTCAGTCGATACCGTACGCGAGTTCTATCGCCTGAATCACCAGAACCAGACGCATGATTTTGTGCTCAAGAAAAAAGCGGAGTACCTTGGTTTCAGTCGGGCCACGATGACGCCGTGGGTTGCGCTGGATTTTTTGAACACGCTGGTGGACGACAGTGATCCTGATATCGCGCTGCCGCAGATTGATCACCTGATTCAAACCGCCGAGGCGATGCGTGCCAATAACGAGCCAGAATGGATGGTAGTCACTGGCTTCATTCACGATCTGGGCAAAGTGCTGTGCCTGTTCGGCGAGCCGCAGTGGGCGGTTGTCGGCGACACGTTCCCCACCGGTTGTGCGTATTCATCGAAGAACGTGTACTCGGAATTTTTCGCGCTGAATCCGGATTCAACGCGTCCGGAATTACAAACAAAGCTTGGTGTCTATAGCGAAAAGTGCGGGCTCGAAAAGGTCCATATGAGCTGGGGGCACGATGAGTACCTGTACCACATGATGCAGCCGTATCTGCCGATGCCCGCGCTGTACATGATCCGCTTCCACAGCTTCTACGCATGGCATCGCGAGAACGAATATCAGCACCTGTGCAATGCGCAGGACGACGAAATGAAGCCGTGGGTGCAGCGCTTCAATCCATATGATCTGTATTCAAAAAATCCGAATCGCCCGAAGCTGGCGGACGTGAAGCCGTACTACGAGGATTTGCTGGCGAAGTATTTGCCGGCTGAGCTGAGGTTCTAGTCGGGACTCATAGCCTGTAGGAGCGGCTCCGCCGCGACTCATGCCCTGCAAAATACGCGCCGGGTCGCGGCAGAGCCGCGCCTACAAAACCTCTCGCCTAAATCTTGTGCGTCGATAGCAGGATACTTGTCTCCGTCGTGGCGATGCCTTCGATCTGTCGGATGGCGTTGAGCACGCGATCAAAGGATTCGAGGGTGTCAGCGCGCAATTCCGCGACGATGTCCCAGCGACCGTTGGTGCTGTGCAGCGCATGCACATTCGGGTGACCGCGTAGCTCTCGCGTGACCTCGGTCGCGCGATTGCCCTCAACCGCGACCGTCATCCACGCCCGGATTCGCGGCTTCTCCGCCGACGGCTTTAGCCGCAGCGTGTAGCCAACAATCGTGCCGTCTTTTTCAAGTCGAGCGAGACGGTTTTGCACCGTTGCGCGCGCAACGCGCAGCTTTTTTGCGAGCGCAACGACCGGCGTTCGCGCATTGTCCCGCAGCAGGCCGATCAGCTCGCGATCTGTATCGTCCATAGGATGAAATCGTACATATTGACACTAACAGCTTATCAATTCGCTAATAGTTTGTCCAATTTGTGACAGTTTGTCCTCTTTTGTATGGCGCTGTAGAGAACAAAAATCTAGGTATGGTCAGTCATCCTGATTGGCCACAAAGGAATCGGGCGGAAACTATCCGAAACCCTGCGAGAACTTTATGACGCGATTTGTCGACGTACAAAGCATGTCCACGCTGGTGCAAAGCATTGGCGTGACCAATTTCATCGACCAGCTGGCTGAGTTCATTCGGCACGATTTTAGTCGCTGGTCGGACTTTGACAAATCGCCGCGCACAGCCAATCATTCGGACATTGGCGTGATCGAACTGATGCCGATTTCTGACGCTAAGCGCTACGCCTTCAAGTACGTCAACGGCCATCCGGAAAACACCGCACGCGGGCTCTACACCGTCATGGCGTTTGGCGTTTTGGCTGATGTTGAGACGGGCTACCCGCTGCTGCTTTCCGAGTTGACGCTCGCCACCGCACTGCGTACTGCGGCAACGTCTGCGATGGCGGCACGCACACTTGCCCGGAAGGATTCGCGACGTATGGCGCTCATCGGCAACGGCGCGCAGAGCGAGTTTCAGGCACTGGCGTTTCATAGCTTGCTCGGGATCAACGAGTTTGCGGTTTACGACACCGACCCGCATGCTACCGACAAGCTCATCCGCAATCTTTCACCGTTCACCGATCTGAAAATCATCTGCGCAACCTCGACTGCGCACGCCGTGGCGGGGTCTGACATCGTGACTACGATTACCGCCGACAAGACGTACGCGACGATCCTCACGCCAGACATGATCGAACCGGGCATGCACATCAACGCCGTGGGGGGCGATTGCCCAGGAAAAACCGAGTTGCATGCTGACGTGTTGCGCCAGGCCCGCGTGTTCGTGGAGCTTGAAGCGCAGACCCGCATCGAAGGCGACATCCAGCAGTTACCCGCAGACTTTCCGGTGATCGATTTGTGGAAGGTGCTCACAGGTGCCGAAGTGGGCCGCCAGAGCAACGATCAGGTGACGGTATTCGATTCAGTCGGCTTCGCGCTTGAAGACTATTCGACGCTGCGCTACGTGCATGAGCAGGCATTACGACGCGGTATCGGGCGCGAAGTTGATCTGGTGCCGAAGGCAGAAGACCCCAAGGATTTGTTTCGCTACACCCGCAGTGGCGATGCCCGCAGCCTCATCCGGCGCGTTGCCTAGGCACACTCCACACGGGGGAGGCGCTGTCGCACTCCTCGCACGTAATTTCCCGCTGCGGTAGCTTGCCATCGAAGTTAACAGATGCTAGGCCGTAGGTTTTGCTATTGATTCACGTCAAAACACTTGGGACTACGTTTGGCATAGACTATTTCCACACCTCATGATTTGTGCAGTGCCGCAAATTTTGAGGTGACGGAGACCCTGCATACCCCGATGCATTTGCTATCGCATCCATGCGAATGTGCAGTGGGATATGCGGCGGCCTCAACAACAAGGAGGCAGCTTGCAGCGAACCGATGTCACGAATCCGGCCTATTTCCATAAGGTCGTTGATTGTCAATGGGCCTGTCCGGCTCATACCCCTGTCCCAGAATACATCCGCCTGATCGCGCAGGGTCGCTACAGCGACGCCTACATGATCAACTGGACATCGAATGTGTTTCCCGGCATTCTTGGCCGCACCTGTGATCGTCCGTGCGAACCCGCGTGCAGACGCGGCCGCGTCGAAGAGAACAATGGAGCAGCACCAGAGCCCGTCGCCATCTGTCGGCTGAAACGGGTTGCGGCCGACATGAAAGACGACGTGAGTAAACGCATGCCGTCGTTGTCACCAAAGAACGGCAAGCGGGTTGTCTGCATCGGCGCGGGTCCGGCGTCGCTGACGGTCGCTCGCGATCTCGCGCCGCTCGGCTATGACGTCACGGTGTTCGATGGCGAGGCGAAAGCGGGCGGCTTCATCCGCACGCAGATTCCGCGCTTCCGTTTACCCGAGTCGGTCATCGACGAAGAGACGGGCTACATCCTCGATCTCGGCGTGACGTTCAAAAGCCGGCAACGCGTCGACTCGATGAACGCCCTGCTCGCCGAGAATTACGACGCCGTGTTCGTGGGTTGCGGCGCGCCGCGTGGGCGCGATCTTGATCTGCCAGGACGCAAGGACGCCGCAGCGAATATTCACATCGGCATCGACTGGCTGGCATCCGTCTCATTCGGTCACATCACCAAAATCGGTCAACGTGTGATCGTGCTCGGTGGTGGTAACACGGCCATGGATTGCTGCCGTTCGTCGCGTCGTCTCGGCGGCGATGAAGTGAAGGTGATCGTGCGCAGCGGCTTTGAGGAAATGAAGGCCTCGCCATGGGAAAAAGAAGATGCCATGCATGAAGGCATCCCAATCATCAACTATCACGTGCCGAAAACCTTTATGCATGAAGGCGGCAAGCTCACGGGCATGACGTTTGAGATTGCGAAGGCGGTGTACGACGACAAAGGTCGCCGCTCGCTCGTCGCAACCGGTAAACCTGACGTACTGATCGAATGCGACGACGTGCTGGTTGCCGTCGGGCAGGAAAACTCGTTTCCGTGGATTGAGCGCGATTGCGGAATTGAATTTGATAAATGGGGTCTGCCGACACTCGGCAAGGAGACGCATCAGTCAACCGTACCGAATGTATTTTTCGGTGGCGACGCCGCGTTTGGCCCGAAGAACATCATCACGGCCGTTGCGCACGGTCATGAGGCCGCGGTGTCGATTGACCGCTTTCTGCATGGCGAAGACATTCACCAGCGGCCCGATCCGATGACTAATCTGATGTCGCAGAAGATGGGCATTCACGAGTGGAGCTACGACAACGACACGTCGAACGATTTGCGCTTCAAGGTACCGTGGGCCAAGGCTGAAATGGCACTGGCGAGTATCAAGGTTGAGGTGGAACTAGGCTTTGACGTAGCGACCGCGATCAAGGAAGCGGGCCGCTGCCTGAATTGCGATGTGCAAACGGTGTTTACCGACACAGCCTGTATCGAGTGCGATGCATGCGTCGACATCTGTCCCATGGACTGCATTACGTTCACCGCCAACGGTGAAGAAGCGGATGTCCGCCAGCACCTGCAAGCGCCGTCGAACAATCTCGATCAGGCGCTGTACGTTTCGGGCGAACTGAAAACCGGTCGCATCATGGCGAAAGATGAGGACGTGTGCCTGCATTGCGGACTGTGCGCCGAGCGCTGTCCGACAGGTGCCTGGGACATGCAGAAATTCCTGCTCAATACGACCAAGGCAGGCCCGTCCTGCCGCAATGGTGCGCAAGTGAAAGACCATGAAGAGGTGGCGGCATGAAGCCCATCGAATCCATCAACGATTTTGTCATCAAGTTTGCCAACGTAAACGGCTCGGGCTCGGCCTCAGCCAACGAACTGTTCGCGAAGGCGATCCTGCGCATGGGCGTGCCGGTGAGTCCGCGCAACATTTTTCCGAGCAATATTCAGGGCATGCCGACCTGGTACGAAGCGCGAGTCTGCGAGGATGGTTACGCAGGCCGTCGCGGTGGCGTGGACATGATGGTTGCGATGAATCCGCAAACCTGGGATGCCGACCTGGCTGAAATCGAGCCGGGCGGTTATCTGTTTTACGACAGCACGCGCCCGCTTCCACCATCGAAATTTCGCAGTGATGTGAACGTCATCGCGGTGCCGTTGACGGAGATCACCAACGCCGTGTACACCGATCCGCGGCAGCGCCAATTGTTCAAGAACATTATTTATGTGGGCGCGCTGTCGGTACTGCTTGACGTGGATGCGGACGTGTTCGAGAAGCTTTTTGCAGAGCAGTACAAGGGCAAGGAACGGCTGCTGGAATCAAACATCCGCGCGCTGCATATGGGCCGCGATTATGTGAAGCAAAATCTCAAAGCACCGCTTGGCATTCGCGTCAAACGAAGCGATCAGGTGGGTGACAAGATATTCGTTGATGGCAACAGCGCCATCGGACTCGGCATGGTCTTCGGCGGTGCGACCGTCGCCGCGTGGTATCCGATCACGCCGTCCACGTCCGTACCGGAAGCATTTCAGAAGTATTGCGAAAAATTCCGCGTCGACCCCGTCACTCGGCAGCACAATTTCGCCATCGTTCAGGCGGAAGACGAGCTCGCCTCCATCGGCATGGTGGTGGGCGCTGGCTGGAACGGCGCGCGCGCATTCACGGCGACCTCCGGCCCTGGCATTTCGCTGATGACCGAGTTCATCGGACTGTCTTATTTCGCTGAAATTCCGGTAACCATCGTCAACGTACAGCGCGGCGGACCATCGACCGGCATGCCGACACGCACGCAGCAATCCGACCTGATCTCGTGCGCTTACGCGTCGCATGGCGACACCAAGCATGTGCTGCTGTTCCCCCAGGATCCGCACGAATGTTTTGAGCATGCGGCGGCGGCGCTCGATCTGGCGGACCGCTTGCAGGCACCTATTTTTGTGATGACCGATCTCGACATCGGCATGAATCAACGTCTGTGCAAACCGTTCACTTGGGACGATGCGCGCGACTATGATCGCGGTAAAGTGATGACCGCGGAAGAACTTGAAGCGGGTAAGGATTTCGGTCGTTACAAGGACGTGGATGGCGACGGTATTCCGTGGCGCACGCTGCCCGGCACCCATCCCACAAAAGGCAGCTTCTTCACCCGAGGCACCACGCGCGACCCGTACGCGCGCTACTCCGAGCGCGGGCCGGACTACATCTACAACATGGAACGCCTGCTACGCAAATTCAAGACGGCGGCCGATCTGGTGCCACAGCCCGTGCTGCGCAATGCGCCAAAGAAGACTTCGTACGGAGTAATTTATTTCGGCTCCACGACGCCAGCGATGCATGAAGCGTTGGATGTGCTGGAGGCTGACGGCGTCCATATTGATGCGTTGCGGTTGTGTGCATTTCCATTCCCGGAATCGGTCAATCAATTTATCGCTGCGCACGAAAAAGTATTCGTGGTCGAACAAAACCGCGATGCGCAGATGCGCTCGATGCTGGTCAACGAGCTTGATGTGAATCCGGCGCAACTGGTGCGCGTGTTGCACTACGATGGCACGCCGATCACCGCGCGCTTTATCACACGGGCCATTCGCGACATCGTGCAACCAGCCGCTGCCGTGCCGCTGCGCCAGAAGGAGGCAGCATGACCTACATCACCAAACCCCGTCTGCATCACCCAACGCTGACCGCCAACAAGGTCGGTTACACACGACGCGACTACGAAGGCCGCATCTCCACGCTGTGCGCGGGCTGCGGGCATGACTCGATTTCTGCCGCCATCATTCAGGCCTGCTGGGAGCTGGACATTGCGCCGCATCGCGTGGCGAAATTGTCCGGCATTGGTTGCAGCTCAAAAACGCCGGACTATTTTCTCGGCGCGTCGCACGGTTTCAACACCGTTCACGGTCGCATGCCGTCGGCTTTGACCGGTGCCAACCTTGCCAATCGTGATCTGCTGTACCTTGGTGTGTCTGGTGACGGCGACTCTGCCTCCATCGGTCTCGGCCAGTTCGCCAACGCCATGCGGCGCGGTGTGCGCATGGCCTACATCGTGGAAAACAACGGCGTTTACGGGCTCACCAAAGGGCAGTTTTCCGCCACGGCGGATCGCGGATCGAAGAGCAAAAAAGGCGTGATCAACAGCGACAGTCCGATCGATCTGGTTGGCATCGCGCTGCAACTCGGTGCGACCTATGTGGCGCGCAGTTTCTCCGGTGACAAAGAGCAGCTGGTGCCGTTGATCAAAGGCGCAATGGAGCATGGCGGCGCGGCGTTCATCGACATCATCAGCCCGTGCGTGACTTTTAACAACCATAGCGGCAGCACCAAGAGTTACGACTACGTACGTGAGCACAACGAGGCGGTGAGTCGCATTGATTTCATCTCATCGCGCGACGAAATCACCGCCATGTATGCACCGGGCGAAGTGGTCGAAGTGCAGCAGCATGACGGTTCGATGCTGCGCCTGCGCAAGCTGCGCGCCGACTATGATCCGACGGATCGCTATGGTGCGATGAGCTATATGCAGGCGCATCAGGCGCGCGGCGAAATCGTAACCGGGCTGCTCTACGTGGATCCGGTCGCAACCGATTTGCATACGTCGCTGAACACGAGCGATCATGCGCTCAACGCGATGGGCGTTGCGCAACTTTGCCCCGGATCAAAGGCGTTGGATATTATCAATCGGGCACTGCGCTAGATATAAGACTATAAGTAACGGACACCAGAGTTTCACCATCCTTCACAGAGGTAACGATCATGTCGGAACGTACCGTTTTTCAATCGATGTCACACAAGCATGTAGTGAGCCTCGGCCCGCAGGCAAGCGTGTGGGAGGCCGCCTGCGTGATGACACGTGCGAACTGCGGCAGCGTGTTGATCGTCGACACAACCGGGCAACTTCTGGGCATCGTCACCGAGCGCGATCTCATGACGCGGGTGTTGGCCAAAGCACTGGTGCCGACGACCACCCTGGTTTCCGACGTGATGACAAAGAAGCCTTACTGCGTGACACCAGATACGCTGGTGTCTGACGCCGTACTGATCATGATTGAGCGTGGTTTCAGGCACCTGCCGATCATGGCGATGGGCGCAACAACCGGCCCAAAAATCCTCGGCGTATTCTCGGTGCGCGACGCGCTGCCACGCGAGGTTGGTGCCGCCGTGAGCATGGCCGAGTTCAACGAACAGGTGAATGACGCGCGCGGCTAGAGTCGCAGCCTGCTACGGCGGGAATAGTTTGAGGTGACACGGCCAGAGTGCGGCATTTTTTTCGATCAGCTTTTCGCTGAAAACACCTTCCTATAGGGGCATAGCATTATATTTTATCGATTATCGACTTTTGATCTTTTTAGCACTTATGCCCAACCTGGATGGGGTTTTCAGCCAAAAGCTATAGGCCATCATCAATCGCCCAACGTGCCTGCAATCGGGTTCACCTTGAAGTAAGACCGCAACACGCCGTAGTAAACCGGATACTGTTGCAACAGCAGCTCGGGCTCGGCAAAGAACACTTCGCACGTCACGGCAAAAAATTCGTCGATCAGCTCGGCGGCATATGGATCGATGTCCGTCTCCTCGCCAGCATCAACGCGCCGACAAAAGTCGTCATAGGCGGAACCTATGGCTATTTGGAATGCGGCACGCGCCGGCCCACGCAGTGGCGGCACGCCATCCACTGCGCCGTCCAGCATGTCGATTTTGTGCGCAAATTCATGAATCACCAGCGCCATGCCAGACGCGTCGTAGCCCGCCTCCACCGCTGGCCACGACAACAAAACCGGCCCACCCTCCCAGCTCTCGCCCGCGATGGGCTCCTCAAGCCGGTGGACGACACCTGCGTCGTCCTCAAAGTCCTGTGTGCGCGGGAAGTCGCCGGGGTAGACCACCACGTTTTCCCAACCGTCATAGTCCACCATCGCCTCCATCACGGTCGCGCCACGACCAACGATCAGCAGGCACGCCTGCACCGCGATGAGGACGCGCATGTGCGGCGTGATTTCGAGCTTGTGCGCTCCAGAAGTTGCACCGCTGACGATGCTTTTTTCAACCAGAAATAATGTGGTCAGGTCGCGCAGACGCGCGCGAGTCAGCGCATCGTAGTGATCGAGGAAAGGCAGTTCGTGCAGCGCCGCGTTCCACTCGTCATCCGGGAGCGCGTTGGTAGCCAGTGCACGCTGGCGACGCTTGGTCATTAGCCAGGAGAACAACGTTAAGACCTATCGATTGTCATTCCCACGACGTCGGGAATGACATAAATGCGATCACGCATCACTGTGTGGCGGCAACAAAGTTTCCGACGCCGGCGCATCCAGTTCCACCGCCTTGATCCGCTCAAAGTGCCCGGTGATTTTGCGCGCCGAGGTCTGCACCATTTCTGCATCATCATGCGCCTGCTTGATGTGCGTGGCCAGCTTGTCCATGCGGTCTTGAAAACGCCCGAAATCGCCGCCGAGTTTGCCAAGCTCGGTCTTCATCACGCCAAGCTGCTTGCGCATTTCTGCATCGCGAATCACTGCTCGTACTGTGTGCAGCACCGCCATCAAACTCGTGGGCGAGGTGAGCCAAACGTGCTGCGCCTGCGACTGCGCAACCACCTCGGGATGGTTACCAATGATCTCCGCAAACACGGCCTCCGACGGCACAAACATCACCGCAGAATCCGCACCCGAGCCCGGTTGAATGTATTTGCTGGCAATATCGTTGATATGTTTTTTAACGTCCGTCGCAAACTGTTTACGCGCGATGTTTCGCGCCGCCTCAGGCTGAGTCGCATCAATCGACACGCGATAATTCGACAGCGGAAATTTCGAATCAATCGCCATCTTCGACGTGCCATCGGACATCGTCAACACGCAGTCTGCCTTCTCGCGCCCTGCTCCAACTGCAGCCTGAAATTCGTAAACACCTGGCGGCAAAGTATCGCGAACCAAAGCCTCAAGCTGCACTTCACCAAATGCGCCGCGCGCCGACTTGTCGGAGAGCACCTGCTGCAGGCTTACGACGTTGGTCGTCAGGCCATCGAGCTTCTTCTGCGCCTCGTCAATCACCGCGAGCCGCGCCATCACATTGGCAAACGTCTCATTGGTTTTCTTGAAGCCTTCATCAAGCCGCTCGTTCACTTTGCCGCTGATCTGCTCCAGTCGCCCATCGACTGTCTTGGTCATCGTCTCGGCCTGCTGCGTGATCTGCGCGCTCATGTTGCGCAACGTGTTTTGCAGCAATTCTTGATTCGCCCGCGTCTGCTCCGCCATCTTGCCGAGCATCTGTTCGAGCACTTCGCGCTTCAGTGCGTCCTGCTGTGTGGATAGCGTTTGTTGTAGCAACGCGAGCTGCTTGAGTGACGATTCGGTCTGTTGCGACAGCGAATGAATCACCTGCACCTGCAACGTGCCAATCACCTCACGCGTGCCCGAGCTTGACGCTGTCAGATCACGGCCAACGCGTTCGCTCACCTGATTGAACATGCCGCCTACGTCGCCAATCATTGCCCGGTGCTTCGTCTCCAGTTGAGTACCCAGTTCACCGCTCACGCGCCGAACGATGCCACCTTTTTGCGTCGCCACCAAAATCAGGATAGCGACGAGTAGTACGACGATCAGGACCAGCGCCATATCGACGATGGTCACGTATGCCACTCCGTCTCAGCCAAAAGCGCAAACGAAATCAACCAATGCGTACTCACATATTCACCACCCGTGATCGCAGCCTCCGCTGCGCGCAGATGATCGCCCGACAACACACCAAATTTTTTCCAGCGTGGCTCGCCAATCGTCAGCACGTGCATAAGCCCACGCATGCACCAGGCGCGCGACAGATTTAACCCATGGTTGTGAACCTGCTTAGCGTCGTTTTCATTGGTCACCAACGCGGGCGAGAGATGCTTGAAATCCCCCGCCGACAACTCGGGCAGGAACGCATCGAACCACGCAAGAAACTCATCCTGCGGCAGCACGATGGACATCAGCAACGCCTCAGTCAGCGCCGGTGACAAAAAGTCTTCGCCTGAAAAATCATACGCGAGTGAATAGTTTTTGTCAGCGCCAAACCACTGTCGGGCCTTGGTGCCGATCAGCGCCATGAAGTCGTGATCACCCACGGTTGTCGCATAGCGCAATGCATGAATCATCGCAAACGAGGTGTTCGAATGCACACCGTGTCGCACCGGAGCGTTAGCTGTTTGCAGATGATGAAACATCGCGTCAGACAAAAAATCCGCGAGCGGCCGCAATCGCGCCGTGATCGCATCTTCGCGGTGCACGTTGGCATAGCAGGTGACGTGAAATCGCTCCCTGTCGTAACCGCCGAGCAACGGCGCGATGAAATAGGACAGCACGTGGGTGCGGAAATCCGGCGATACGTAGCCGATCTTCAGACGCCGTTCCGGATCGCGCGAACGGGCATGCG
>JANXNO010000541.1 GCA_025354075.1 Burkholderiales bacterium
AATTTCGTTGCAGACGGTGCCGCCGTTTGCACTATCGGGCTGGCGGTTCTTTATGGCTGCGGTGCCGCTGATGTTTTTTGTGGGCAAACCGCAGGTTGCTTGGCGCTGGTTGATTTTGTACGGCTTGTTCATCGCGCTCGGCCAGTTTGCCGTACTTTTTATCGCGTTGAATTTGGGAATGCCAGCGGGTTTGATGTCGCTGGTGGTGCAGACGCAGGTGTTTTTCACCATTGGGCTAGCGGTCGCGTTTTATGGGGAAAAGGTGCAACGCCCTCAGCTTTGGGGCGCGTTGATCGCTGCTGCCGGGCTGGTGGTGATTGGTGTCACCAAAGTCGGCGCAGGTTTGGGCGTTGCCTTCTTTTTGGTGCTGCTAGGGGCGTTCTTCTGGGGCGCGGGCAACACCGTGGCCAAACACGTCGCGCGTCAGTCGCGGTCGGGCAAAGTTGATGCGATGAACTTCATCGCCTGGACGAGTGTGGCCGCCGTTCCCCCCTTGGTGCTGATTTCGCTCATCGCAGAGCCCGCAAATTCGCTACTACTGCCGATTACAAAGCTAAGTTGGGCGCTTGCATTTCACCTTTGTGTATTGGCTTACGCAGCACAGGTGTTCGGCTACGGTCTGTGGTCAAACCTGCTTACGCGCTACCCTGCGTCGGCCGTATCGCCGTTCGCGCTTTGGGTGCCGGTGGCTGGAATGTCCGCGACTGCACTCGTATTTGGCGAATTGTTGACGATCACACAAATCATCGGCGCTATCGTGGTGATGATTGGTCTGGCCGTGGCCGTATTCGGCGCGACACTGATGGCGCGGCTCAAACGCTCCGCTTCATAGCTTTATCTGAATCCCGCATTGTGCGGTGTCATGCACATGCACTGCGTCGCCAGTTTCCACCTGGATAGTTGCGTGATCAATACCGTGCTTTTCGTGCAATTCGTCGCATACGCGCGTCAGCCATAGATCGCCAGGATGCCCCGCAGGGCACACCACGTGCGCAGTTAACGCCACAGCTTCGGTCGACAACG
>JANXNO010000568.1 GCA_025354075.1 Burkholderiales bacterium
GGCTTGTGGCGTGCCGGTTTTGAAGTTCGGGTCGGTCAACGTGTTGATGAACGGAATGAGGAAATCATCCTTGTCGCGGATGCATTTGACCTCGTGATACGCGTTGAAAATTTCGCTCTCGTCGAGACCGAGCGATTGCACGATGTATTGATAGGCGTGGGTGTGGATCGCCTCTTCAAACGCTTGACGCAGAAGGTACTGGCGGCACTCGGGCGCGGTGATGTGGCGATAGGTGCCGAGCACGATATTGTTGGCGGCGAGGCTGTCGGCGGTGACGAAGAAGCCGAGGTTTCGCTTGATGATCAAACGCTCGTCGTCGGTCAGGCCGTCGGCACGCTTCCACAGCTCAATGTCGCGCTGCATGTTGATCTCTTGCGGCATCCAGTGGTTGGCGCAACCGGCAAGATATTTGTCCCACGCCCAAGTGTATTTGAATGGGACGAGTTGGTTGACGTCTGCGCCGCCGTTGATGACACGCTTGTCCTCCGCGCGCACGCGGCTGGCGGCGGCTTTGGCCTCTGCTTCTGCGGTGGCGGCGGTGTTCACCGGCTGGCCCTGCTCGTGCATTTGCGCGCGGTAGCCCGCTACCTGCGCCGCACTCGGGGCGGCTGCGGGTTGCGCGTGTGGCACTGGGCTAAGGGCCGCGTGCGACTGATCAGGAGCAATCGCGGGCGTGACAACATCATCATCAAAATTCAGCATTTAAAAATTACCTCTATGCCTTTCGACCTCGCCACAATAGGCGGTCGCTTTGTTATGGGTGGCAGCAAAACTAGCTAAGCAAACTACGCTAACGCGCCAAAAAATAAAAACTATTGAACGGACTCAAGCTTCGAATACAGATACGACGGCGAAATGTCGATGCCGCCGCGCTCCCATGACAGGGTGGCCAGGCCTTCGTCGATCTTTAACTCTTCGAAGATGAGGCGATCGCGCAACGGCTCGAGATCTGCGCCCCACAAGTCATCCGAAAAATCCACGATGCCAGCGCGCCCGTCAGAAAACTGCAGCCACATCTGGTAGTCGCCCATGTGTCGGGCGCTGCTCAGGCGCGGGTCAAGGCCGCGTAGGTCTCTCAGGTTTTGCAGGTCTTGCAATGCATCTTCCTTTGCGGGCTGCTGGGCGGACTAAAACATTTTTTTCACAATGCACTGATGC
Organism: Burkholderiales bacterium; assembly: GCA_025354075.1. Lineage (GTDB taxonomy): Bacteria > Pseudomonadota > Gammaproteobacteria > Burkholderiales > Casimicrobiaceae > Casimicrobium. The sequence goes on from JANXNO010000568.1 coordinate 1,159, forward strand.
CATGCCGGTGACGTGCGGCTGCGCAACACACTCTGAAAAACCGCCGGAAGCGCTTTGCAGCATTTCCGGCGGACAGTTCGCGCGGGTGGGAAACCCGTGGCGGTGAAACTACACCTGAGATGAATCAGGGTGCTGCTGCTGGCGGTGGCGGAACGGGGAACCCGTTGAGGATCGCGTTGCTTCTACAATCCTTTTGCGTCACGTAGCCTTGCGACGATGCACCAATTACGTTGCCGTTTGATGCAATACGACGCCAGCGGTATTTGCCTGCCTTATCCTGGTAGAACTCCCACTTATGCTCTTTTGTTGCCACAGATCACCTCCCTTCCTTAAGGTACACACACTCGATCAGATGCTTGATCAAAGGTTGTGCAATACGTGATGACGGCCTAGCACGAACTAAGGCAACCACCACACGTACAGCGCGTGTCACGCCCCCTTCGCTCGGGAGGCCATCCGCACCCGAAGATGCAAACCGCAAAGTGACATTCGCTGCGGTCAGGGCGCTGCAAACGTGTTGCAACTCCCCCTCACCGCAACGCCTCTCCACGCGGGAGAGGCGGTGGCGTTATTTACGCAAGCGGCGGAATACGCAGCTTTTGGCCTGGGTAGATCTTGTCGGGGTTGGACAACATCGGTTTGTTAGCTTCGAAAATCAACATGTATTTGTTCGGGTCGCCATACGCAGCCTTGGAGATTTTTGACAGGTTGTCGCCGGCCACAACGTCGTGATACGTGGCTTCGGGCTCGGACAGATCAACCGACATATTGTCGGTGACGTTTGACACGCCCGACACGTTACCCGCGCACAACAGCGCCTTCTCTTTGGTCGCCTGATCTTCGGCGACGCCGAATAGCGCGACTGTGGAGTTGGCCGCATCGAACGTCACGACCAGACCGGTGATGGTCAGGCCTTGCGCTTCGGCTTCGCGGCGCAATTCGCGACGGCGCTCGGCCGAAACGTCGGTGATCAGCGGGGCGAGCGTGAACGGGGCCAGTTCCAGGCCGGTGTAGCCGGTCGCCGCGGCGACTTCGCAG
>JANXNO010000582.1 GCA_025354075.1 Burkholderiales bacterium
ACGGCGGCAGCGCCACCGGCACGCGGTACGACAACGGCGTGGTACTCAAAAAAGCGTTTGGCCCGGTCATCGCCGGCGTGTCGCATCAGTTTGGCGAAGTGGCCGGCGATAACAGCCGCAACACCACGCAGACCTTGGCGCTCGGCTTCAACGGCGGGGTCGCCAATGTGTCGGGTTTTGTGACGCAGGCCAACGTTTCTGGCCTCAAGCATCGTACGGCGTCCGTCGGTGGCAACGTGCAATTTGGCATGGCGCGCGTCAACGCGGGCTACTTCCACTACACGGCCGAGCAACCCATCACCGTGGGCCAGCGCAAAGACGATGCGTGGACGATTTCAACCAAGCTCACGCCTGAGGGCCCGTTTGATTACGAACTCGGCTATCAGGAAATGAAGACCAACAACGGTGGCTACAACGCGGCGGGCACCAACACCTTAAACGCGTTCGCCAGCACAGCAGCTGTGACCAAAACCGGCAGCGGCACCAAGAAAACGGTGTACGCATCGGCCTTCTATCACCTGTCAAAACGCACTGAGTTGTACGTCGCAGCAGACCGCATGAACATCACCAACGGTTACAAGGTTAGCGGCGCAAACGGCTTCCCTAATCAGACCGAGTTTGGCATCGGCTTGCGCACCCGCTTCTAGGTTACGTTCCGTGCACGCCAGCGCTTCGGCGCTGGGCTACAGGCTCTCTCATTCAAGCCGCAGGGTATATTGCCTTGCGGCTTTTTTGCTTTTTGTATGATGAAAAACTTACTGCTCCTTTCCAATTCCCGTATGCCCACCACGGCGTATCTCGAACATGCGGTTGACGCCATTTGCGAGACTCTGGGGCAGGCGAAAAAGATCGTGCTGATTCCGTATGCGAGCGTTACGATTGCGTGGGATTCGACGGCGAAGAATGTGCGCAACGCACTCGAACCGCTGGGCATAGAAATCATCGCAATCCACCACTTCAAAGACCCGGCAAAAGCGCTCGCGGAGGCCGACGCGATCATGGTCAACGGCGGCAACACGTTCAACCTGCTGCATCACCTGCGCCGCAAGGAACTCATCGTGCCGCTGCGCACGCAAATCTTCGCAGGCAAACCGTATGTCGGCTGGAGCGCGGGATCGGCGATTTGCGCGCCGACCATTCGCACGACCAACGACATGCCGATCATCGATCCGTCGGGGCTGGACGCGCTTGGCGTGATCGATTTTCAGCTCAACGCGCACTACACGAACAGCGTACCCGAAGGCTGGATGGGTGAGACGCGCGATCAACGGCTAGCCGAATTTGTCGCGCTGAATCCGACGGTGCCGGTGTTCGGTTTGCCGGAAGGTGACTGGCTACGCGTGCGCGGCGCAGACATCACGCTCCACGGCCCATTTCCCGGCAAGTGGTTTCGCGCGGGCGTCGAGCCCACGCCATTGGCAAGCGGCTCAGCGGTCGCTATTTAGGAATAAGCTTTTTAGACGGAGCCCCAGTCAATAAGGGCTAGAACGCGGTAATTGGCAAAAATCGACTTAAGGTAAAAATAGTAAGTTAGCCCATATCCAATGGGGCTTTCAACAAAAAGCTGCTTGATGCTGGCCTACTTCGCTGGAACGGGCGTGCCCGTCGGCCAGTCGGTGTCACCGACCCGAGTGAGCGTCATTTCAAACATGCGAAACGGCTCCTTGCCGGGAACGATGCGGTCGCCGACTTCCTTGAATGTGCCGTCCTTGATGGTCGCCGTGTAGCGAATCGTCATCGCTCCGAACGCGATTTCCCAGACGTAGCCGTCGTCCGTCGGCACGATCGCAAAATCGCCATAGCGACCCTGTGCGTGCGACCGGAAGCGATAAGCCTTCGTCTCCGGACTGTATGAAATCACGCCAAACGCATTGAAACCGACCCGACCATCAGACTCGTAGCCGCGACCCTCAACCAGCCTGATCGAACCATCGAGAAACAGGCCGACACGTTCCGTCTGCGTGATCGAATGCTTCTCGCCAGAAGGCAAAATCGTCCACGCTGGACCGCGCCACACGCCGTCCATTCGCGCGAATTTCTCCAACGCCGTTCGTTGTTCGGCGATCAACGCGCGGGGATCCGGTGGCGTTTGCGCCAGCGCGGACAGCGACAGAACCGCAAGCAGAACCGCCGCAAATACGGGCGCGATAAAACGTCTGGTCATTGGAGAGCCTCCTGGACGGAATGTGAAGTGACGAGTCGCACGATACAGGAAAAAAAGCACAGCGACGCGAATTACGGCGCAGCTCGCACGCTGTTGCGGAACTTCACCATATCAAGCTCGGTCACCGCCGAGCCCGAGTTGCCCCAACTGCTGCGAATGTGCGTGGCGAGATTTGCAATGTCGGTGTCGCTGAGCAGGTGGTAGTACGGCGGCATGCCGTGCGGACGCGGGTTGCCCTTGGTTGCTGGCGCGAAACCGCCTTTGATGATGATCGAAATGACGTTGGTCGTATTGGCCATCGTCACTGCGCCATTGCCTGCCAGCGCCGGGAACGCGTTCGCTTTGCCTTCGCCATTGTCGCCGTGACAACTGGCGCAGTGCTTCGCGTAAAGTTTGGCACCTACGCCATCGCTTTTGTTCTGCGTAATGAGCTTGGTTGATGGGCTGCTTGCACGCGAGGGCTCGACAGACGGCAACGCTTTCAAGTAAGTCGCCATCGCCAGTAAGTCCGCGTTGTTGGCGTACTGCGTGCTCTGAAAAATCACCTCCGCCATCGGCCCCAGCGCAGACGCTTTAGGGGTTGCGCCGCCCTTGAGCCATGCCGTAATTTCGGCGAGCGACCAGTCGGCCACACTCGCCTCGCTCGCGGCGGTCAGCGATGGCGCATACCAGTCGTTGCCAGGCATCATCGCGCCATCGTAGGCATGGCCCGCGACCGGCGCGCCGAGGGCGTTTCTCGTGCTGTGACAGGCACCGCAATGCGCGAGGCCCTGCACGAGGTACGCGCCGCGATTCCAGTCGGCGGATTGGGTGGGCTCAGGCTGAAACGTTTTCGGCTTGAAGTACAAGGCTCTCCACACCGCGAGAGCCAGCTGAGAATCAAACGGAAACTGCAATGAATGTGCTGTATTGGCCTGCACAACGGGCTTCACCCCGTTCATCAAATACGCGAACAGCGCGTCGGAATCGTCGCGTGAGATTTGCGAAAAACTTGGGTACGGAAACGCGGGATAAAGCATGCGACCATCACGCGAACGGCCCAAACTCATGGCACGGTAAAACGCGAAGCTATCCCAACTACCAATGCCCGTTGCCTTGTCAGGCGTAAGGTTGCCCGCAAACACTGAACCAAAGGGTGTTTCCACCGCTCGTCCGCCTGCATATGGGTCCGCTCCACGCGCCGTGTGGCAGCCCGCACAATTGCCTATACGCGCAAGATATTCGCCGCGCTCGATTTGTTCAGGCGTTGCCTCCGAACGCTTTGTCGCGTACGTCACGAACCCACCCACAAACTCGCGTCCGACAAACCACGCGAGCGTCAGAAACAAACTCGCAAGCACCGCCAATACCCAAAGCCACGCGCGTTTCATTGCGGCACCCCGCCGCACTTCAACGGCAACGGCGCATCCAGCTTCGCAATCGGTTTTGCGGGCGTTGGCACGGGTTGCGCTGACAACCAAGCCGCCACCGCGCTCACGTCGTCTGGCGACAACGCCTTGGC
>JANXNO010000609.1 GCA_025354075.1 Burkholderiales bacterium
GTAGCTGAGTTGCCGGTGAACGAAGGCGTGGCAATCGCTGCGTCAGTTGAAGCGACCGATGCAAATTTGACAATAGCCCAACCGCAAGACCGCACGGATCGTCCGCCCCGTGGCGAACGCGGAGCGCGTCGTCGTGACCGAGATAACCGCGGTGACAACCGTGGCGACCGCACCGAGGGTCGTCGTGAATCGGCATCCAGTGAAGGCAACGGCGCAGCAACAGAACCCGCGCCAGCAGCCCAAGCGGCCATGAGCTTCGACGCGCCAGCTGCGGCAGCAGCGCCAGGGTACGCGCCGAAGCCTGCACCTGCTCCAGCGGTAGCAGCGCCACCAGCACCCGCTCCAGCAGCCCCGCGTGATGCGCCGAAGCCATTCACTTACGCGTTGCCAGGTGACATCGGTTTGCAAATGATGGAGACAAAGTCCAGCGGCGCACCAACGGCCTACGTGACCGACGAACCGGTGAAGCGCGGTCGTGCACGTCCACCACGTTCGCAGGTGGCTGCAGAGCCAATGCAGATGGTTGAGACAGGCAAAGACTCGGCTCCGCCGTCGCAGTAAGCAACGACGCGGCCTGAAAACCGCGTAAAAGAAAAGCCCCGCGTGCGGGGCTTTTTTATTGGTCAACCAGCTATTTCACAGCTGAAAATAAGAATCAACTTTTAAGTGAAACTACCGTTAGACGTGGTCATAGATCTATATTTAGCCAATAGTCGAGAAGCGCCAATTTAGTGAGCTAGGCCCATATCCATAGGCCATTACGCAGAAAAGCTGTTACGCCAGTTCGTCGATCCACGCCTGCTGAATCGCCTCCAGAATCCGTTCGCCACAGCGCTCGGGCACATCATCAAATTCCGGCAACGCCGTTACCATCGCCATTAGCGCAGTGAAGCGAACTTGCGCCGGATCAACGTCGGGATTGGCGTCCGCGAGCTGGATTGCAATCTCCAGCGTATCCGTCCATTTCAAAGCGGCCATTAGTGATTCTCCCGCGCGTGGTTGATCGTGTATTTCGGGATTTCCACCGTCAAATCAGCGTCGCCGATTTTGACTTGGCACGACAAGCGCGACACGCCGGTCAAACCCCAAGCGCGGTCGAGCAAATCCTCTTCGTCCTCACTCATTTCGCCGGTCGAGTTGAAGCCTTCGCGGATGATGACGTGGCAGGTAGTGCAGGCGAGTGACTGGTCGCAGGCGTGCTCGATGCCGATGTTGGCGTCGATCATCGCCGTGCATAACGTGATGCCCGGTTTCGGCTCAAACGTGAGCCCGTTCGGGCACAGCTCGGGGTTCGGGAGAATCTTGATAACGGCCATGCGAACTACACAATCTTTTCAATATTTTTGCCAGTCAACGCCTCGCGCACCGCGCGATCCATGCGCCGACCTGCGAACTCCGTGCTCGCGATATTCAGCGCTTCAGCAGCACGCACGATCGCGCGATGATCGTTGGCAGATGCGAGTTGTTTCAAATGCGCAACCTGCGAAGTCAATGCTGCGTGTTCAGCGTCCGAAAGTAACGCGCGATCAACGCTCAGTGCCTTGGTGAGGGCTTCCACGAGCGCCTGCGCATCCACGCGCGCCTCCGCCAACGCGCGAGCCTGCATGTCCGTGTTGGCGCTGGCAAACGCGCTCTGCAGCATCGTCGCAATTTCGCCGTCGGCGAGGCCGTAGCTTGGCTTCACCGTGACTTCCGCACGAACACGCGTGCTGGCTTCCTCCGCACTCACCGCGAGCAAACCGTCTGCATCGACCTGAAACGTGACGCGAATTCGCGCAGCGCCCGCAACCATCGGCGGAATACCGCGCAACTCGAATCTCGCGAGCGAACGGCAGTCCGCCACCAACTCACGCTCGCCCTGCACCACATGCAACGCCATCGCGTTTTGGCCATCTTTAAACGTCGTAAATTCCTGCGCCTTCGCAACGGGAATCGTCGAGTTGCGCGGGATAATTTTCTCGACGAGACCGCCCATCGTCTCAATGCCGAGCGACAACGGAATCACGTCGAGCAGCAGATGCTCATCGCCCGCTTTGGCATTGCCCGCGAGTTGATCCGCCTGAATCGCAGCGCCCAGCGCGACGACTTCGTCCGGGTTCATCGTCGCGAGCGGCGGCTTGCCGAAATGCGACTCAAGCGCGGCGCGCACTTGCGGCATGCGCGTCGCGCCGCCGACGAGCACGACGCCATCAATCGCATCAGGCTTGAGCTTCGCGTCGCGCAACGTACGCTTCACTGCGCTCATCGTGCGATCAATCAGCGGTTGCGTCAATTCGAAAAATTTGTCGCGCGTGACTTCCGCCGTACTGCCGAATCCGCAACCCCAATCGACCTTGACTTCCGCGACATCCGCCGTGGTCAACGCCTCTTTCGCAATGCGTGAAGCGGCGTTCAAATTCGCTTGACCCGTGGGCGACAAAGCGCGCGTCAATGCCCAGGTATCGAACGCGTATTTCGCGAGCACCGCGTCGAAATCGTCGCCGCCGAGATGCGTATCACCCGCCGTCGCGAGCACTTCGAACACACCGCGCGTGAGGCGAAGAATCGACACATCGAAGGTGCCGCCACCGAGGTCGTAAATGAGATACGTGCCTTCGGTTTTTTGCTCCAGGCCATAGGCCACTGCTGCTGCCGTCGGCTCGTTGAGCAGGCGCAAAACGTTGAGTCCCGCAAGCTTTGCGGCGTCTTTGGTAGCCTGACGTTGCGCGTCATCAAAGTACGCTGGCACCGTGATCACCGCTCCGTACAGCGTCCCACCGAGACTCTGCTCAGCACGTTCTTTCAGCGCGCGCAAAATTTCCGCCGACACTTCCATCGGCGACATTGCGCCGTGACGTGTGTTGATTTTGAGTGTGCCTTTGCCGTCTCCTGACGGCGTGGTGAAACTGTATCGCGCACTCGATTCGTCACGCAGGTCAGCGACACTGCGCCCCATGAATCGCTTGACGGACGTAATCGTATTCAGCGCGTCTTCACCGCGATGCGCGATGGCCTCCGCGCCCACGGTGATCTCACCGCGTTCGCCGTAATGCACAGCCGATGGCAGCATGGCAGCACCCGCCTCATCAGGCAAACATTCGGGCACGGAGTTGCGAATGCTGGCGACCAGCGAGTTGGTCGTGCCCAGATCAATGCCGACAGCAAGACGGCGCGTGTGCGGCTCCGGGCTCTCGTTGGGTTCGGAAATTTGTAGGAAGGCCATTGTTTCTATTGTTCCAAATCAGCGAGCGCAGCATCAACCTCTTCGGCGAG
>JANXNO010000089.1 GCA_025354075.1 Burkholderiales bacterium
CGCTGCGAGTTCGGATCAGCGACGAACTCGGCTGGAATGTCTCCACCGTTGAACACATGCAAGTGGCCAGCGGCTAACAGCGTTCAGGACTAAGGCTTAGCACGTCGCCAACTAAACTGAACAGTACCGTTCCTGAATGGCCGCATCAGCAAGCAGATTTTCGGCGCTGTCCTGATGCACCACCACGCCCTGATCCAGGATGTAGGCACGATCCGAAATGGACAGTGCGCGCTCCACGTTTTGTTCAACCAGCAACAGCGTGATACCTTGCCGTTTCATGTTGGCAAACAGGTCAAACATTTCATTCACCAGTAACGGCATGATGCCCTCGGACGGTTCGTCAAGGAGGATCATTTTGGGCTCAGCCATCATGGCGCGAGCGATAGCAAGCATTTGTTGTTCGCCCCCGGAGAGGGACGATGCTTCTTGCGGCAAACGCTCCTTTAAGCGCGGGAAAATTTCGGCAATAACTTCAATTCGGCTTGCTTCTGTTTTGAGCTTGGCAGATGCGATGAGTCCGAGCCGCAAGTTCTCGCGAACCGTGAGGCCGGGCACGATGCGCCGTTCCTCCGGTACATACGCGAGCCCTGCATGAAAGCGCTTGTGCGGCGGCGCGTCGAGCACGTCGACTCCCTCAAATTGCACGCTGCCGCTGGACTTAGACATCAGGCCCATAATGCTGCGCAGGGTCGTGGTTTTGCCAGCGCCGTTCCTGCCCATCACGGTGACGATTTCGCCCGCGTTGACGATCAGACTCACGCCCTGAATGACGTGCGACCGACCGTACCAGGCATTCAGATTTTCGACGTTGAGAAGTGGCGTTGTCATTTCGATGGCCCCTGCCCGAGATAGACGCGTTTCACGTCGGCGTTGCTGCGAATTTCGTCAGGCGTTCCTTCAGCGAGCAACTCACCGTGATGCAACACAATGATGCGTTCGCACAAGCCCATCACCAGCTTCATTTTGTGTTCCACCAGAATCACCGTCCGCTCATTCGCCAGCGCCCGGATAAGCTGCATCATGACCATGGTTTCTTCCGGCGACATGCCTGCCGTTGGCTCGTCGAGCAGTAGCAGCTTGGGCTCACAGGCGAGTGCCATCGCAATCTCAAGACAACGTTGTTCGCCGTGCGCAAGGTCGCGCGCGAGACGGTCACGCCGGTCGGCGAGCCCCACGCGTTCTAGTAACGCATCGGCAAGATCTGCCCATTCTGTGAACTTGGCGCGCGGCGTGAAAATTGCGAAACGCGAGTAGCGCATTTGCACGGCAACACGCACGTTTTCACGCGCCGTGAGCTGTGGAAAGAGATTGGTGATCTGGAACGATTTGGCAATACCACGCCGTGCAAATTCGTGCTGTGCAACGCCGGTGATGTCTTTGCCGTCAAACGCGATCTCACCCGCTGTTGGGGCAAACGCACCGGACAGCACGTTAAACAGCGTGCTCTTGCCAGCGCCGTTCGGGCCGATGATCGCAGCGAGCTTGCCTGCCGCAAAACTCACGCTGACATTGTTGACAGCGGTGAACGCGCCGAAGCGTTGCGTAATGTTTTTTGCAGAGAGGATCGGAGTGCTCATGAGCGCTTCATCCTTTCAAGTAGCGATCCCCAAATACCTTTCGGGAAGAACAGCACGAAGACGATGAACACGACACCCGTCACGAGCTGCCAATGGCTGGTGAAATTGGTCGCGCCCTCTTCAATTAGCAAGAACGCAGCGGCACCAACAAACGGTCCAAAAAAAGTGCCCATGCCACCGAGCAGACACATCATGATGGCCTGCCCGGACGTCAAATAATGCAGTGAATCAATCGGCACGATAGACAAGTGCAACGCCCGCAAACCACCCGCCAAACCGCAAATAGCCGCCGATAGAACAAACGCTAGCAATTTGCTGCGCGCCACATCAAAGCCACAGGCAGCAGCGCGCTTTTCGTTCTCGCGAATCGTCTCCATGACGGCACCAAATGGCGAGGCAAGTAATCGTGAAACGAACCATAGCGCGAGCGCAACGAAGGCCAGAATGAAGTAATACTTGGTGAGCGGATTGAGTAGATCAAAGGTCAATCCGCCCATTTGCACCGGCTCCACTTTGATGCCGCGCAAGCCGTTTTCGCCTCCCGTCCAGCGCTCGGCTTTGTAGAAGATGAAATACACGCACTGCGCCAGCGCCAGCGTCACCATCGAAAAATAAATGCCGCGCGTGCGAATGGCTAGCCAGCCCATCACGAGCCCCACCAGCGCGCTCGCAATGACGCCAATCGGCAGCGCTAACCACCACGGCAAACCGAAAGAAAGCATGCTGATACCCGTGAGATAGCCGCCGACACCGAGGAACGCAGCGTGACCAAACGAGAGCAGTCCGGTGTAGCCGAACAGCACGTTAAGGCCGACCGCGAAGAGCCCAAAGATGAGCACGTTCACCGCGAGCGCGGAGTACGGCATGATCAACGGGAACACCAGCAAAAAAGCAATCACGGCGAGAACGCGATGGCGAGTAACGAGAGCGATGAACGGTTTCATGATCTAGCTCATCAAACCGGCACGACCGAACAAGCCCTGTGGCCGCACAAGGAGCACCAGCGCCATCAGAGCGAAGATCGACATCTCGGCGTAGTCCGGCGCATAGAGCGAGGTGAGGCTGTACACCACACCCACCAGCAGTCCCGCGACCACGGCACCCACCAGCGAGCCCATGCCACCGATCACGGTGACCACAAACGATTCTGCGAGCACCGGGATGCCCATTTCGGGATTCACCGCGCGAATGGGGGCGGCGAGAATGCCCGACAAACCAGCAATGCCAGTGCCGATAGCAAACACTATCAACCACACTTTGGAGATGTCGACGCCAAGAATGCGCACGATCTCCGGGTCACGCGCGCCAGCGCGGATGATGAGGCCGAAGCGGGTCTTTTCGATCACCAGCCACAGCGCCACGACGATCAACGCCGTTGCGACAATCAGGAACAAACGATAAAGCGGAAATTGCCCAACACCAATGTTCACCGCACCGCGCAGCGACGCCGGAGTGCCCATCTGCAAGCCGTCGATGCCGAAAACAATACGCACACATTCGACCAGCACGTACGACAGACCAAACGTCAGCAGCAACGGATAGTCAATGCCGCGACCATACAGCGGGCGCACCAGAAAGCGCTCGGTGAGCAACCCCATGACACCGACTGCAATTGGCACGATCACCACCGACAACCAGAACTGGCCCGTGAGTCCGTAAAGGTATGCACCGATCGATGCACCGACCATGAAGTACGCGCCGTGCGCGAAATTCACAACGGTGAGCATGCCGAAAATCAGCGACAGGCCGAGGGCGAGCAGCACGAAGACCGAGCCGAGTGCGAGGCCAGTGACTAGTTGTAGGAGGAAGAGGTTTATGTCCATTGACGAGCGTGATGCCCGCGCGCGCTGCCATGAGTGGCGCTGCGCGCAGGGTTACGTACTGGATTCCCGCTTCGCGAGAATGACGACAGTTGAGAGTTGCAAATCCTCTACGCCTTATGTCCCAACTCCGCGCAAGAGCGAAGTCGCGCCTCGCCTGCTGCTTCGACCGACACGATATTGAACACGTCGTTCTTGTCCTTCATGTCCTTCGATTTCGATTCGACGATCAGTACCGACTGCACCGATTGATGGTCACATTCGCGGTAATACTGGGCGCCTTTGTAGAAGTCGTATTTGAGCTTACGCATCGCGTCAATCACTTTGTCGGTGTCGACCGAGCCTGCGTTTTTGACCGCCGTAAGCACGCTCTTGACGCCTGCATAGCCGAGCGCGCCATAGTCGGACGGCACGGCACCTGCGTACGCCTTGCGATAGCGATCATTCAGTACCTTGGCGCTCGGCACGGTGTCTTCAAGCCGCCAGTAGTACGACGTGCCGCCGACAACGCCGTCGAACGCCTCTGCGCCACCCGCAACGCGCGAGGTGTAAAGCAATACTGGCGCGACCAGCTTGGTGGTCGATTTGAGGCCGAAATCAGTGGCTTGCTTGACGGAGTTAAGCAGGTCGCGACCGAAGTTACACAGGCACAACACATCTGGCTTGAGCGCCTGAATGCGCGGCAGGAATGACGAATAATCCGCCGCGCCAATCGGGTGACGAATGTCGGCGAGCACTTCAATGCCCATCGGCTTGCCTGCCGTCTGGAAGCCGCGCACCATCTCGTGTCCGTATGCGTAATCGGCGGTTAGGAACACGACCTTTTTGCCGTATTTCGCAAACGCATAGCGACCCACTGCGCCTGCCGTCATGTGCGGATTCAGCGCTTCGTGAAATGTGTATTTGCTGAAGTCTTTCACCTCGTTGATCGCGTCAGACTGGCTGATCGAGTTGAAGATAATTTTGCGGTCTTTGGTGACGTTGTTGATCGACAATTGCACGGCGGCTGAGAGCGATCCAACGATGAAATTGACCTTGTCTTTTTCGATCAATTCCAGCGTCCGCGTTGCGGCCTCACCGGGATTGAGCTTATCGTCGCGCACCACCAGCTCCGCCATGCGACCATTGAAACCACCAGCGTCGTTGAATTCCTTGATTGCCAGCTCTGCTGCGCGCACTTGATCCTGCGCCTCAACGCCGAATGCTCCAGTCAGCGGCACCGGAAATCCTATTTTTATGGTCGGGGTCTGCGCGCTCAAAAAATTGATGGCGAAGGGTGAAACCGTAGTCGCGCCAGCGGCTGCGCTTGCGAGCAAAATTTTGCGGCGGTTAGCGTTGAGAATGACGTCAGACATGAATACTCCAGGGGGGTCATCAAGACAAAATCTGGGTTGCGCGATAAGCGCACAACCGAACCGGGTTCGATAGTAGCGTCTCACGAGGGTGGACACGCTAGGGATTTCATTACGGCGGCACCGCCGTCTGCGTGAGCACTTGCTGCGGCGTGCGGAAGGTATCGGCGTGCTCTTGCTCCAACACTGATGCGACTTGCGCCTGCATGTAAGCCCCCAGCTGCCGGCCACGATCAACAACGGCGCGACCGGCCTCAACGCGGATTCGTTGGTAGTCCGCCAATCCTGCTGTGACGTCGTCAGGCGTTCCGCGTAGCGCCTCTGTTAACGCCATCGCGTCGCACGCGGCTTTGGTCACGCCCATGCCCACATGGGGTCGCGCGACGAATGCCGCGTCGCCCAGGAGCACCGTTCGGCCGAACACCAAGCGCTCGGAAATCAGGTCACTAATCGGTTGAAAAAACGGCTGGTCAGTTCGGGCGACAACCTCCGCAAATGCGGGAGATAACAGCCGCTCCGCTGCGTCACGCATCGCATTAGTTAGCGCCAGGCGTGTCAAGGGGGGAGCAATGCCGTCTGCGTGCACGCGTCCGTCAGCGTCGGTGAGCATCGCGCGCAACGCACGCTCATCAGCCGGTCGATACCAGACGAAGTTGTACGCCCGGTGACCGCCAACGCGCACCGGGTAGCCGAGAATCTGCTCGCCTTCAGGCAGGCAAAAGCCGAACGTGTTGCCGAGCGCGGTCCATGTCTCAGGCGTAAGACTCGCCTCGTCCACCAGCCCGCGCCAGGCAACGTATCCCGCATAGACCGGGCGCGCAGCGGGTGCCAGTTGCGCGCGAATCGTCGAGCGCAGTCCATCTGCCGCGACGATCAAATCAGCATTTTGTGCACTGCCATCGGCGAAGTACGCAGTGGCATTTGCGACGCCAGTATCAACGCGCACGCAGTTCGCCGCATGCCTATAACAGCGCTGTGGCAACACTGCACGCAACACTTCATACAATCGCGGCCACGATGCGAGCACCTGCGGATACTCATGCCGTGCGATGGTCGAACCATCGCTTGCAAACACCCGTCGATCAGCAACAAATACGCCGAGATCGCTGGCGGAATACGGCTCGCGCGGATCAACGTTGACACCCGCTGCAGCGAGCGCGGTGAACAAAGCTGGATGGCTGACCAACCCGGCACCGCGCCCCGAGAGCGCCTCGCCCGCGCGTTCATACACCAGCACATCCCAGCCCGCGCGATGCAGCAAATTCGCAGCGAATAAACCGCCGAGCGACCCGCCAACTACCAGGGCCTTTGCCATAGGAAGGATGAGGCTAGACCGGTGCCTCGCTCGCTGGATAGTTCAGTTCGATAGTCACGCCGCTCGGGTCTTCCATGAACACTTGGTGCAGGCCGAGCGCCGGGATCGTACGCTCACGAATGGCAATGTTGTGCTCGCCGCAGCGCGCGACCATATCTTCGCGACCGGTCGCTAAAAACGCAATATGATCCACAGTGCCGGTGCCGTCTTTGAGCTTTTCTACGTCTACATCGCCGAGATAATCAACCAGTCCCTGCACATCGTTCAGATCAACTCCGATGATATGTACGACGCCATTGCCGCCCGGTTGCGGCGCACCGTTGTACAGCCAGATTCCGGGGAATTTGAACGGGGGACGCGGCCCCACCTCAAAGCCCATCACCTGCGTATAAAAGCGCTCGGATGAGGCGAGATCAAGGGTGCGGATGGAGTAGTGATCAAGGCGGCCAATGGACATAAATTAAGCAATCCGTTAAGGGCGGCGAGGAATATCGCGGAATCGCGCTGCGGGTCGTATCAAACCGTGCGAAGGCGTACAAAGTAATGTTAACGCAGCGCTGTGCGCATCGCGTGCCCGGCATCTCAATTGTCATTATCCGTAACGTGCAGTGGCCATTTGCGACAAAATCATGGCTGCATTTAAGCTATGGACATCCGCCGTGTCGCCCAATCTTTTTCACGCTCGATTTCTCCGCTGCATTTGTGCGGTAGGCGTTGCCACCGCGTTGATCGGCTGCGCGAGTGTCGGCCCGACAACGTCCCCTGACGGGACCGGTCAACCGTCCGTATCAGTTGCCGCCGGTTATTCGCTGCGACTGATTGGCGAGGCGAGCTTGCCGCACCGCATGGACGCGTTTGGCACTACGCTCGGCGGGATTTCTGGTATCGATTACGACGAAGTTCGCGATCAGTATTACCTACTCTCCGACGACCGTTCTGACATCAACGCCGCGCGTTTCTACACCGCAAAAATCGCGGTGTCAGCGACGGGAATTACAACGCCCATCGTGACGTCGGCAGTGATACTCAAGCGCCCGGACGGCACGCCGTTTGGCGGCAAAGCAGTCGGCGCGACAGACATCCCCGACCCGGAATCCATTCGCTATCGCGCCGACATGGACACGCTGTTTTGGACGAGCGAAGGTGACAAAAAGCTGGGCATTGATCCGTCGGTGCGCGAGATGAAGCTGGACGGCACGTTCATTCGTGAAATGCCGACGTTGCCGATGTTTAAGATGAAGGCGGGCGACAGCGGCCCGCGCGACAACTTGACGTTTGAGGGCATGAGCCTGACCGTCGACGGCAAGGGTCTGTGGGTGTCGATGGAATCAGCGCTGTTTGAGGACGGCCCTGAGCCCACGGTTGAAGCCGCCGGTGGCCCCGCACGCTTCACCCTGTATCACGCCAATTCCGGCAATCCGATTCGCCAGATCGCCTACATCCCGGACGCGATTCCGCTGCGTCCGACGGCCCCCGGTGAGGCCGATAACGGTGTGCCAGAAATTTTGATGATCGATCAGTTTCGCATGCTGGTGCTCGAGCGCAGCTATTCGCACGGCACCGGCAACTCACTGCGCGTTTACGTGATCGACACTCGGGACGGCAGCGATGTGCTGAACGTTCCGGTGCTCAAGCCGGGGCAGTACACGCCAGTGACAAAGCGGCTGCTCGTTAATTTCGACACGCTCGGTTTGAAGAAGCTCGACAACACCGAAGGCATGACCTTTGGCCCGCGAATGCCCAACGGCAATCGCACGCTCATTTTTGTCAGCGACGACAATTTCAGAGCCAGCCAGATCACGCAATTTCTGGCGTTCGAATTGACCGAGCCGCGCTCGGCAGCAGCGTTCGTCATCGAGCAACCACCCATCTGGTGGCCGTACCCTTATTACGGTTATCGCCCGTGGATTCCGCGGCCACGTCCGATACACATTCCGCGACCGATGCCGAAGTCGGAATAGCTATCAGCTTTTTTGTGAAAGCGCCGTTTAACGTGGGCTTATCACATCATTTTACTTAAAGTCGCTTATTGGTTATTTGTGCATCTGTGCCCAATTGCAATAAGACTTTCCGCCTAAAGCTGTTGCATATTGTCAAGACTGAAAGATGGTTGTCGGCCCGCCACTAAATGGGCGATAACGCGCCCCGAGCCGCAGCTCATCGTCCAGCCGATGTGGCCCTGGCCGCAGTTCCAGTAGATATTGTCGAACCGAGTATCGCGCTGGATGATCGGCAGCGACGATGGCGTCATCGGGCGTTGGCAGGCCCAGTGCTCGATTTCGCTGCTTGACCAGTCCAGCGCGCCGGGAAACAGCGCTTCAAAGTGCTTACGATGCGCACCGAAATCGGCGTCGGTGAACCCATTGTCCTGCCCCGAAAAAATCGCGCCAGTGGTGATGCGCATGACCAGGCCGGACGGGCTTTGCAGTGGGCAATAAGCAATCAACGAGTCCTCGCAAATGCCGCCCCGTTGTGGCGCAAGCGAAGCCTCTTTCACAGGCACCGTGATGGAGAAACCTTTGACTGGATAGATCGGAATTTGCACACCGAGCATTCGCGCAAAGTGTTGCGTTTGCGGGCCAAGCGCTACGACGAACGCGTCTCCTTTCAATTCACGAGACGGTGTGTTTAGCTGAAACGTGCGGCCTCGTTGCAGCAGCTTTGCGTTGACGGTTTCGCCATACGAGAAACGCACGGGGCGCTCAACTTGCGTCGTAAGCCATACTGCCAGCGCGCGTGTAAACGCTCGGGAATCGCCTTGCGCGTCAGTCACGGCGAGCGTTCCGCCAACAACGGTCGACGGCGCTAACGAAGGTTCGAGCGTCAGCACTTCGTCGCGTGACAGCACACGCACCTCAAAGCCGTGCTCGCCAACCAACGCAGCGCGAGCTCGCGCCGCCGTCATCGTCGTTTCGCTGCGGCATACGTAGAGCAAACCGTCGCGCTTGTAGCCACAATCAACGCCCGTTTGCGCCAACGTGTCTTCCAGTTCATCCTGACAAAACTTGGCAAACGAGAGCTTCTCTTTGGTCAATCGCTCATAGTCACGCTGATTTGCGTACGACAAAAATTCGCGCCCCCAACGCCATAGCGCTGGATCGAAAAATTTTGTAACGCGCATCGGTGCCGACGAATCAGTCAGCGCGCGCCAAATGGTTTTGTGTGCAGTGGGTGTGGGCCACGGCAATGCGCGCGACGCTGAGACGAGACAGGCGTTAGCGTAGCTGGTAACGGTCGCGGGCTCGGCGTGTTGCTCGATGACTTCAACATCATGACCGTCACGCCACAGGTAGTACGCCGATGCGACGCCGATTAGGCCAGCGCCGAGTACGACTACCTTCATTGCAACGCCGAGTTAGAGCGCGAAAGTAGCCGTCACGGGCGCATGATCCGACGGCTTTTCGCCCTTGCGTTCGTTGCGATCAATCACGCATTCGGTGCAGGTGTCGGCCATCGCGGGCGAGGCGAGCACGTGATCGATGCGCATGCCGTTATTTTTCGGGAAGCCGAGCATGCGGTAATCCCACCAGCTAAACGTCTTCGGCGGCTGATCGAATTTGCGAAAGCAGTCGACGAGATCAAGCCCGATCCAGTGATTAAACACGGCGCGTTCCTGATCGGAACACAGCACCTGGCCGAGCCACAACGCCGGATTGTGAACATCTGCGTCAGTCGGCGCAATGTTGAAATCGCCAACGACCACGAGCTTGGGATGTTTGGCGCGCTCGGTAGCGAGCCACGCGCTGACCGCATCGAGCCAGCGCAGCTTGTACTGAAACTTCTCCGATTCAACCGATTGGCCGTTCACCACGTACAAATTGATCACGCGAACGTCGCCAATCGTGACCGCAATGGCGCGGCGCTGCTCGTCCTCATAACCGGGCACGCCCATCACCACATCAGTGAACTCAGGCAAGCTTTTTTTCGCGAGAATCGCAACGCCGTTGTAGGTCTTCTGCCCAGACACGGCGGCGCTATAACCCAGCGCCTCAAACGTGTCGTGCGGGAACTTGTGTGTCTCTAATTTCAGCTCTTGCAGGCAGAGCACGTCACTCCGGTTAGCCGCTAGCCATGCTTGAGCTCGATCATGTCGCGCGGTGAGTGAGTTGACGTTCCAGGTGGTGATCTTCAAGGTTAAAGATCAACCTTTGTTTGGGGTTGCAGCCTTCGCTTTGTCAGCATCGGGAGCGGGCGCTTTGGACGGGGCCGCATCAAGCCCAGCACGATCTTCAACCGGCTTCGGCTTGCTGAACGGTGGCGTCTTCGGATAGCCCGCCGCGTCAAGAGACGAGGCCCAGCTCGACTCACTCCAACCGGACAATCGCTTCTCGCCGACCTTCAACACAGGCACCACTTGTCCGCCTGTTTCTTCCTTGAACTTTTTGTTCAATTCCAAGCTGCGCGTCGGATCGACCACCGTGTGCGGGATACCGCGTTTGTTGAGATAAGCCTTTGCCGCATCGCAACTTTCACCACACTCGCTGATATAGACCGTCACGGGGTTCTTCTTCTGCGCGTCCTGCGCAACCAGTGACAAATCGTTGTTCTGAATGGAGCTGCCTCCGACGTTTTTTTCCTGAACGTTTTTGGTGCCGGGAGGCGGCGGTTGATCCGAATACTGCACCCGACCGTCAGCGTCCACCCAGCGGTAGACCTGCTGCGCGTCAACGCTCGCGGGCACCAGGATGGCCAGAGAAAGCAGTGAAAGTATGAACGATGTTTTCATGGTCAGGGCTCCTTCGAAAAAGCTAAGTCGTCACCATGCCATTGTGCCGCAAAAGCGCATCAACGGAGGGTTGTCGGCCACGGAAGGCCACAAAATTGGTCATCGCATCGCGACTGCCACCGCGCCCGAGCACTTCATGGCGAAACGCGCTGCCGGCCACCGGCGACAGTACGCCCTCTTCTTCAAAGCGGCTGAATGCGTCGGCGGAGAGCACCTCCGCCCACTTATAGCTGTAGTACCCCGCGGCATAACCACCGCCGAAAATATGCGCGAACGACCACGGCATGCGGTTGTAGGTTGGGGGCACCAACACCGCCACCTCGGCGCGGACTTCGGACAACAGTTTGAGTACGGTAGCACGATCTGCGACCTGATTTTCGGCGTGCAAACGCATGTCAAACAGCGAAAACTCCATTTGCCGCAGCGCACCCAAGCCCGACTGAAAATGCTTAGCTGCGACCATCTTGTCGAACAATTCTCGCGTCAAAGGATCGCCGGTTTCAACGTGCTGCGTGATGTGCGTGAGTACGTCCCATTCCCAGCAATAGTTTTCCATAAATTGGCTGGGTAGCTCAACTGCATCCCATTCAACATGGCCGAACCCAGACACGCCCAGTGTGGCCACTTCGGTTAACAGTAAGTGCAGGCCATGACCAAATTCGTGAAACAACGTGATCACGTCATCATGCGTGAACAATGCGGGTCGTCCGCCCACCGGCGCGGCAAAGTTGCAGGTCATGTAGGCAACAGGGGTTTGCAGCTGGCCGTGTTTCATCCTGCGATCACGTGCCGAGTCAGCCCAAGCACCACCGCGCTTGTTTTCTCGGGCGTATAAATCGAAATAAAACTCGCCGATGCGGTTGTCAAACTCATCGAGCACTTCAAAGAAACGAACGTCCTTGTGCCAGCTCGCGGCTACGCCTTCGACAATGCGCACCGAATAGATGCTTTCAACCACGCGGAACAACCCGGCAATCACCCGGTCTTCCGGAAAATATTGACGCAGCTCTTCGTCACTAAACGCGTAGCGCTGCTCCCGCAGTTTTTCTGACGCGAACATCACGTCAGGCGACTGCAACTCCGCAATGCCCAGTTCGGCGGCAGCGAAGGCCTTGAGCTCGGCGAGATCACGTTCCGCAAATGGCCGTGCCCGTCGGGAAATGTCGCGAATAAAGTCGAGCACCTGCTGAGGCGAATTGGCCATTTTCGGCACCAGTGAAACCTCTGCAAAGTTGGCAAAACCCAGGAGCTGGGCCTCCTCGTTGCGCAGCGCGACGATGGTCTGAATATGCCCACCGTTATCAAATTTGACGTCACCTTCGTCGCTCGCACGGGTGACGTTGGCGCGATACATCTGCGCCCGCAACGCGGCCGATTCAGCGTACTGCATGACCGGGAGGAAGCACGGTGCCTGCAGCGTGAGTCGACACAGTCCTTCAGCCAGCTTCGCCTCAACGGCCTTCGCTTTGGCCGTCGCAATCACGTCGGCTGGAACGCCCTTGAGCTCGGCTTCAGGCACATCCAGAAAGAAAGCATTGGTCGCGTCAAGCACGTTGTCTTCAAACTTGGACTGCGTCTCCGCCAGTTGATCCTGAATCGCAGCGTAACGTTCACGTGCTGCGCCCTCAAGTTCAACACCGCTCAGCCGGAAGTCACGCACCTCGTGATTAACCAGCGAGCGCTGCTCATCGGTGAGATTTGCTGCGTGCTCTGCGAGCACTTTGTAGCGCTCAAACAGCCCGCGATTGAGCCCGACCTCCGTGTAGAACTGTGTCACTTTGGGTAGCGCCGCGTTGTGCGCATCGCGCAGCGCAGGGCTGCTGATTACCGCATTCAAATGCGCCACAGCGCCCCATGCGCGACCCAGTCGTTCCGTAGCATCCTGCAGCGGTTCAACGACGGTAGCCCACGTCACAGACTCTGCGTGTGTGGCGGCACCGATGGCGGCGCGCGCTTCTTCAATCAGCTGCTCGATGGCAGGATTGACGTGCTCCGGCAGGATGTCCGCAAATCGGGGCAGGGATGAGAAATCGAGAAGAGGATTCAAGGCGTTACTCCAACTAAAACTGGGTTCAGATTCAACGTTTCGACATCGGCGAAGCTAGTCACGTTCACTCGCACGCCGCTGTGCAACTGGCCCGTCACCACCTGTTCACGCACCCACTGCTGATACGCTGGAAGCAGCGCAAATCGCTCTCCACGGGGCCACTTCTGGCATTCGCTAACCGACAGTAAACCGATGCTAGCCAGCGTGAGCCGCGGACTACCGAGACTGACCAAGCCGTCCGCTGCAAGCGCAAATTCGCCACCGGGTTCGCCATCAACTGACGGAACCATTACAAAGTGGGCTCTGATTTGGTCTTTTTCAATAGCAGCGGCGGGCGCCATCAGACGCGAGTAGTCAAAATCGCTGTAAATATCAGCGCTAACTAGCACTATAACGCTGGACTTAAAGTGCTGGCTGGCCGTAGCCACGCCGCCACCGCTCTCCAGGGGCTCGGCCTCCAGCGAGTAAAGCAGCTCGCAAGCGAAGCGCGAACCGTCGCCCAAGGCGGTTATCAACACATCAGCCAGATAGCTTGCGTTGATCACGATGCGCTCGATACCGATGGCGACCAGTTTGCGGATGTGGTGCTCGATCAGCGGTACGCCACGTACGACGACTAACGGTTTCGGCAGCGTGTCGGTCAACGGCCGCATCCGTTCGCCGCGCCCGGCAGCGAGGATCATCGCTTCACGCAGTGCTGTCAAAACGTGTACCCCGCCTTTACGGAAACGCCTTCCAGTCGATCAAACAATCGTAGCAGCGGCGTGAATGCCTGATAGCGCTTGGCGACGTGGCGGACATACTGCACAAAACGCGGCGTGTCGGCGAGGTATTTTGGTTTGCCGTCACGGTAGTTAATGCGGGCAAAAATGCCGAGCACCTTCAGATGCCGCTGCAAGCCCATCCATTCCATCTCGCGATAAAACTCTGAAAAATCGGCCCGCACCGGCAAACCGGCTTTTTTCGCCTGATCCCAATAACGCGCTGCCCAGTCGATGATTTGCGGTTCTTCCCAACTCAAAAATGCATCGCGCATAAGCGAGGCCACGTCATACGTTATCGGGCCAATCACGGCATCCTGATAATCAATTACGCCGGGGTTGCGCTCTGGCGTAACCATCAAATTGCGCGGCATGTAATCGCGATGCACCAACACCGTCGGCTGCGCCAAAGCGCTGGCGATCAGCACGGCGTACACGCGTTCCAGTGCATTTTTTTCGTTATCCGTCAGCGCCGCGCTAAGGTGGCGATCCAGATACCAGTCTGGAAACAGCGTGATCTCGCGACGCAGCAGCGCGGCGTCGTAATGCGCGAGCGGTGTTGCAGCGCCCAGGGGATCAATCTGCTGGAGGCGGACAAGCGAGGTAATCGCATCAGAAAACAGCGATTGCCGCATGGATTCGTCAGCGTCAGAGAGCGTAGCCAAATACGTCGTGTGGCCCAAATCGTCCAGCAACAAGAATCCGCGCGCCTCGTCCTGCGCGCGGATCGAGGGCACGTGCACGTCGCCGCCCGCCAGCAGGCGCGTTATGTTGACGAACGGGCGCACGTCCTCCGCAGGCGGCGGTGCGTCCATGACGATGGCGGTGTGGCCGGTCTCGTCAGCGACCCGAAAATAGCGGCGAAAACTGGCGTCTTCCGAGGCGGAGCTGATACGAATCCAGCGTGCGCCGTCGGGCGCAATCTGAGACGCTAGCCACACAATGGCCTCGTCAAGGCGTGAGTCGGAACCAGCGGGCGGGAGGTCAGTGCGGATCATCGGGTCGGGTAAATGAGGTTTACGGTGCGAGGCGCGCCCGTAACGTCTTGATTTGTCGGCTAAACTTGCAAGTCTATCAAGCCAACAAGTGCATGCGTCTTCCGCGCCAAGCCTTCATTTTGCGTCGCCTCAATCGTCCCGTTCTAGCTCTCGGTGCCGCCCTTTGTGCAGCGGCGAACGTGCACGCTCAGGGTGCATGCGCAATCGCTGTCACCGCGGCGCTGGGCGGCGTGCCGTCGTCAAGCGCCCTGGGCACCCCCGCCAACCCCGGCATGGCCACAGCGCCTTATTGCAACAGCAATGCGACCTCCAACAGCAGCTATCCGTTGCAGCTGGTGCCTCCGGTGCCGGGTGTCAAAGAAACCGCAACGCTCAATGCGACCGAATCAACCGGCGTCGACCAGCAGTATTTTCAGGCAGAAGGTAAAGTAGACCTGCGCTCCCCGTCACGGCAAATTTTGTCTGACTGGATGCGCTACGAATTCGACATTGACACCATCAAGGCCAAAGGCAACGTGGTGATTCGCTCGTGGCAGGATCTCATTACCGGCCCCGAGCTTGAGTACCGTCGTGACACCGAGACCGGTTTCATGAAGCAGCCGAATTTCGTGCTCGGCCTGTACAAAGGTCGCGGCAAGGCGGACGAGCTGCTGTTCACGGGCCCTGAAAAATATCGGGTTCTGCGTGGCCACTACAGCACCTGCGTGGGCGACTCGCCTGCGTGGCATCTTCAGGTCGGTCAGCTCGATATTGATGAGACCACCGGCGTTGGCGTAGCGCGAGACGCCCGCGTTTATCTTGGCCCATTGCCAGTGGCGTGGTTGCCGCAGTTCAGTTTTCCGTTGAAAAACGAGCGCAAGAGCGGTTTCCTCGCAGCGACTTACGGCACCAGCGGCAACCGTGGTTTCGATCTGCAATTGCCGTATTACCTGAACCTTGCCCCCAACTACGACGCCACATTCACGCCGCGTCTGATGACCAAGCGCGGCGTATTGTTCAACGGTCAGGCGCGCTATATCTTTGACACGCCGTTTGGCACCGGCATCGGACAGTGGGACGGAGAAATCCTGCCCAAAGACCGTCTGGCCGACGCGACGCGTGACGCGACCAATATTCGCCACACGCAGCTTTTCACGCCGAATCTGACGCTGGCGATCAATTACAACCATGTGTCGGATGCGCGCTATTTTGTTGATCTGGCCGACTTCGTCTCGATCACATCCATCACCACGCTGTCGCGGGATGCCACGCTGACCTATCGCAAAGCAGACTGGGTTTTCACCGCCAAGGCGCAGCGTTTTCAAACGCTGCAAGACCCGGCGGCGCTGGTGCTGCCCCCCTACGACAAAGCGCCACAGCTGTCGGCTGAGTCGCCCGAGTACCGGCCCTTCGCCGATCAGCGCTTCGAGCTGAAGATGTCGACCGATGTGACCCGTTTCGAGTATCCCAACGCGGCGCTTCCATCCGGTTATCGCGCGTATACGTACGGCACGATGGCGTGGAAATACGAAACGCCGGGCGCGTTCCTGACGCCCAAAGTTGGACTGCACGCCACGCGTTATCAGTTGATCGGTGAATTCGACGATTACCGCAACTCCACGCGCATCGTACCCATTGCCAGCATTGATGGCGGGCTGCGCTTCGAGCGAAATTCCTCGATATTTGGCAGCTCATTTGTGCAGACGCTTGAGCCGCGTGCGATGTTTGCTTTTATTCCGTATCGAGATCAGAGCCAGACACCGGTGTTTGATACGGCGCTGGCTGACTTCAACTCGATCCAGTTGTTTAGCGAAAACCGCTATATCGGCCAGGACCGAATCGGTGACACGCAGCAGCTCTCGCTCGGCGTCACGTCGCGCTGGCTGGACGCGGACTCGCAAAAGGAGCGCCTGCGGCTCACGCTCGGTGAGCGGTTTTATTTCAATAGTCAAAAAGTCACGCTGGGCGAAACCGCGCGTGATCGCAACAGCTCGGACGTGTTGATTTCAGCGCAGGGGCGGGTGACCGATTCGCTCTACGTTGAGGCCAACGCACAGTACAACGCCAATCAGGGTCAAACCGAGCGCTATGCGCTGGGCCTGCGCTATTCGCCCGAACGCTCTAAAACCATCAATATCAACTATCGCGCCATTCGCGAACTGGCCACGTTGTCGGGCCCGGTTCGGGTCAAGCAGGTGGATGTAGCGGGACAGTGGCCCGTCTATCGCGGCATTTATCTGGTCGGGCGTCTGAATTATTCGATTGCCGACCGGCGCACTACCGAAGGCATCTTCGGACTCGAATTTGACGGCTGCTGTTATGTCATCCGGGCGGTCGCGCAACATCTGACCACCTCGACCACCACCGCCACCAATACCTTCTTTTTGCAGCTTGAACTGAACGGTCTGGGTCGAATCGGCTCTAACCCGCTCGACGTGCTCAAGCGCAACGTTCCCGGCTATTCTCTGCTCTACGAAAACCCGACCCGTCGCCGTCTGGACGAGCCCGGCCCGTCGCCGTCTGACCAGTTGTTTACACCGTGGAACACGACGCAGCCCTGAGGCTTCGTCAAATCTTTACCATCTGCCGCCAAGCCCCCCTTTCTGACGCGAATCCATTCATCATGAAATCAATTTCTATCGCTCCTGTCGCCCTTGTTGGCAGCCTGTTGCTCGCCGCCAGCCTGTCGCTGAATGCGTCCGCGCAGGCCCCGGCACAGGCGCCCACCCGGGTGCAGCTGGTCGACCGTGTGGTCGCCGTGGTTAACGACGAGGTGATCACGCGCTATGACCTCAACGAGCAGAAGCGTGCGGTGAGCGCGCAATTGAAGCGGCAGGGCGTTGCGATGCCGCCTGACGCGGAGCTTGACGCCCAGGTGCTGGAGCGTTTCATCAACGAAAAGGTACAGCTGCAATATGCGCGCGAATATGGCGTGCGGGCGGATGACGAAACCGTGAACGCGTCGATGCAGCGCATCGCGGCGGACAACAAGATGTCGATGGTTCAATTTGCCGCCGCGCTGCGAAAAGACGAAGTCAGCATCGAGAAGTTTCGCGATGAGCTCAAGAACGAAATCGTTCTCAACCGCCTGCGCGAGCGCGAGG
>JANXNO010000618.1 GCA_025354075.1 Burkholderiales bacterium
GCCGCGACCGCAGTGCAACACTCGCTATTGGTCGCGGCAAAGCCGCTCCTAAAATGACATGTCCTAATGTAGCGTTAAGCAGCCTTATGCTGTTTCGCGTACAGAAACTCCACGACCGCCTTGCGATAGTGGTGATAGTCGGTGTCTTCAGCAAGCGCCAAACGATCACGCGGCTTCGCTAATTTCACTTCGAGAATTTCGCCAATGGTGGCGGCGGGGCCGTTGGTCATCATGACGATTTTGTCGGACAGAAGCACTGCTTCGTCGACATCGTGTGTGACCATGACGACTGTTGATTTAGTGTCGGCGACGATACGCATCAGTTCGTCCTGCAAGTGCGCTCGCGTCAACGCATCGAGCGCGCCGAACGGCTCATCTAACAATAAAACTGCGGGCTCAATGGATAGCGCTCGGGCTATCCCTACGCGCTGTTTCATGCCGCCAGAAATTTCGTTGGGGTGCTTGTGCACGGCGTGCGTGAGACCGACCATTTTTAGTGCAGCTTCGGTGCGCGCTTTGAGTTGCGGTTTCCTTTCCGTTGCACCAAATACGCGCTCGACGGCGAGATACACGTTGTCAAAACAAGTGAGCCACGGCAACAACGAATGGTTTTGAAAGACCACGCCACGATCCGGCCCGGGGCCGGAAATTTCGCGGCCTGCGCAGACGAGTACACCACTGCTGGCGGCGTCTAGTCCAGCGATGAGATTGAGCAGCGTTGATTTGCCACAACCCGAATGACCAATCAACGAAATAAATTCGCCGCGTTGCACACGAAGATTGATGTCGCGAATGGCGATGAATTCGCCCTGCTTGGTATTAAATCGCTTATCGACGTTGTCGACGACGAGATGGAAAGCATTGGCCATATAAATTCTCCGTTGCGCTCAATCAAACTGGAATCGTTTGGCCACCCAGATCAGCGCCTGCTCAAGCAGCAGCCCGACGATGCCAATTGTGAAAATCGCGATGATGATGTGCTCCATCACGAGGTTGTTCCATTCATCCCACAGCCAGAAGCCAATGCCGACACCGCCGGTGAGCATTTCGGCCGCGACAATCACCAGCCACGCCACGCCAATAGAAAGCTTCACGCCAGTCAGCATGTAGGGCAACACGGCGGGGAAAAGATCTTGGTGAACACTTTCCATTCGGACAGATTGAGCACGCGCGCGACGTTCAAATAGTCTTGTGGAATGCGCTGCACACCGGTGGCGGTGTTGATAATCATCGGCCAGATGGAGCAGATGAAGATCACCCAGATCGCAGCAGGATTTGCGGCCTTGAACACCATCAGCCCAATCGGCAACCAAGCGAGCGGTGACACCGGACGCAAAATGCTGATGATCGGAGAAGTCATTCGATCCAGCGTTACGAAGCGCCCGATCATGAAACCCGCTGGAATGCCAACCATCGCGGCCAGACCGAACCCCAGCGCCACGCGTTGCAACGAGGCCAGAATGTTCCATCCGATGCCTTGATCGTTCGGCCCTTTGCGGTAGAACGGGTCGCTGAACAACTTGACCGCGCTCTCCCACACCTTCAATGGACCGGGAAAGTTGGTGACTATTTGCGAGACGCCCTGCCATAGCAACAGGAACAAAATGATGCCCACCAGACCGGGCACCACACTTTGCACGATGGCACTCAGGCGTTCGCGACGACGACGGACGGTGACCTGTGTTTGCGCGTCACGGTCGGCAGCGGCTTTTAGCTGAGCCTCGCTTAGCGTGGGTAGCTCGGCCGCGAGCTCCGGCGCGGGCGTTGCGCCGGCAACTGCATCACCTGACGTGGACATCACGCTGCCCAGCGTTAAAGTTGCACTCATGTGTGTGGCCTTTCGAGGACAATTGAATCCGGGCTAAGCCCTGGCTAGACTTTGATCTTGAAACCGTCGGCGTAGGCTTTGGGGTTGCTGCCGTCCCACACCACGCCGTCCATCAATTTCGACGTGCGCATGTCGCTCTTCGGTAGATTGACCTTGGCAGCGGTGGCGGCTTTTTTGTAGAGATCAATCTTGTTGATCGACTTCGCGACCGCCAGATAATCCGGATGTTCCTTAAGCAAACCCCAGCGTTTGTGCTGCGTGAGAAACCACATGCCGTCGGATAAGTAGGGGTAGTTGGTCGCGCCATCTTTGTGGAATTTCATCGCGTTGGCGTCAGTCCATTTTTTGCCGTTGCCGTTGTCTTATTTGCCTTCCCAACGATCTTCGATGACTTCCATCGTGGTGTTCACGTACGATTTGTCGGCCAGGATGGTGGCGGTTTTTTTCTTGTCGACTTCCTGATCGATAAAGCGCGAGGCCTCAAGAATCGCGGCGATCATGGCGCGCGATGTGTTCGGATACTTTTTGGTGAATTCATCCGTGGTGCCAAGCACCTTTTCGGGGTGATCCAGCCAGATGTCCTGCGTGGTGGTCACTGTGTAGCCAATCTTGTCGAAAATGGCGCGCGCGTTCCACGGCTCGCCGACACAGTAGCCGTCCATGTTGCCGACGCGCATGTTGGCAACCATTTGTGGCGGCGGCACGGTGATGACTTTGGCGTCCTGCATCGGGTTGATGCCATTCGCAGCGAGCCAGTAATACAGCCACATCGCGTGGGTGCCGGTCGGGAACGTTTGCGCGAAGGTGTATTCGCGTTTTTCCTTTTTCATGAGCGCAGCCAGTGACGGGCCGTCCACGGCACCCTTATCTTTCAACTGATTGCTGATGGTGATGGCTTGGCCGTTGTTGTTCAACGTCATCAATACAGCCATGTCCTTTTTCGGACCGCCGATGCCGAGATGCACGCCGTAGATCAAGCCGTACAAAACGTGGGCTGCGTCGAGTTCACTATTGACAAGCTTGTCGCGCACCGAGGCCCAGCTTGATTCTTTGGTCGGGATAATTTTGATGCCGTATTTCTCATCCAGCTTCAACACCGACGCCATGACCACGCTGGCGCAATCGGTCAGCGGGATGAAACCGATTTTTACTTCCTTCTTTTCAGGCGCATCAGAACCCTGAGCCCAGGCACCTTGCCGTACTAAGGGATGCACCAGCGACATCAAGCTGGCGGCACCAGCCGCCTGCACAATTTTTCGGCGGCCTGCCGATTGTGGCTTGGCTCCATTGATGTCGTTGGCGGTCGCAGAAATTTCAGTTGTGTTCAGATCGCTCAAGGCGGACTCCGTAAAAAGAAAAAGGGGCGCGCTACCTGACGGTGGCGAGCCCCTGTGCTCAAGGTAAAGCGAGTTGTTCGGACTGGAGAGACTGTGATGATCGCCATTGATCACCACGAGTGCTACTAAGCGAGAGTCGTGCCAGCGATCGGTCTTCGTCGATTGACGGTCAAGGCCATTGATTGCGCACCAAATCGACGCCAATGACGCGAGCGTCGGGCGCTATGCACCAGCGAGTAAGCGTTCGGCCACTTCCGCCAGCGAACAGCGATCGCGCATGGCCTGCGTGCGCAGCGCCGCGTAAGCGTCGGGCTCACTCATACCGCGCCTTCGCAGCAACGCCTTGGCGCGGGCGACAGTGCGTTCGCGCGCCTGGTCTGTCTCAACAGCACGGCGGCTGGCCTCGATCCGGGCAATCTGCAACTGATCCTGCTTGAAGCGCTCCAGCGCCACGTCAATCACTGAGCGCAGTCGTTTTGGCTGCATACCGGCCACCACGTACGCAGACACGCGGGCCTGCATGGCCGCGCGCATCGCCAACCGGTCGTCATCCTCGGTAAACACCACAATGGGGCGCGCGCGAAACTGTGAATTGACGCAAATCTGCTCGACCACGTCGCGCGCCGCATCGTCAGCGGCGATCAGGATCAACTCCGGGTTCCAGCGCTCGACCTCGGCTTGCAGCGTCAGTGCGTTGACCGCCAGACTGCGCACCACGTAACCCTGCGCCGCCAGCACCGATTCGACGGCGGGCAGGTCATGCTGGTTATTGTGCAGGAGCAGGACTCGCAAATTAACGACCCATTTTCGAGCCCCGGCAGCACCATGGGGCGACACTAAGGGCAGATTGCTGCACCACAGCAATAAACATGCAAACTGCGGTCAAGGCGGCTCGATGGCAGCGGTGCCGCAACAGCTTTTCGACAATGCCCCATTGCATTGGGGATTATCGGGCTATTTGGGTAAAGTCGACTTTGTACAAATAACCAAGTTATGCCCAAGACAATTGGACACTTCACCAAAAAGCTGTAAGTTTCAAACGCTAGGTGTCGCAAATAGGCGACGGGGTTGTGACACCGCTACAACAGACAGGGAAGCCTGTGGATTTGCTGTCCATTGGACTTTTTTAGAGCAATTTCCTGTGGCTATAATCAAACAGTCAAATCAGGATTTATGACGTGTGAGAGACCCTCGCGCGGTATAGTTTCTGGGGTGACTTAGTTAGAATCAACAGCAATTTGAGGCCGGGGCAAAACCCCGGCTTTTTTTTG
>JANXNO010000621.1 GCA_025354075.1 Burkholderiales bacterium
CGCGATCGATGATTGCCGCCCCCAGGTCTTCATGGGTGATCCCAAACTGATCGAGGTAGTGGAAATCGGCAAACAGCTGTTGATGACGCGAGGCGCGCTGTCCACGTTCTCCATCGCCAACGACGTAGCGAAATATTTCGCCATTATTCCCGCCGCGTTCGCGACGACCTATCCGCAGTTGGCGCTGCTCGACGTGATGCGGCTGACTAGTCCGTCGTCCGCCATTTTGTCTGCGGTGATTTTCAACGCGCTGATTATCGTGGCGTTGATTCCGCTGGCGCTCAAAGGCGTGAAATATCGGGCTGTGGGTGCGGCATTACTGCTGCGCCGCAATCTGTTGATTTACGGTCTGGGCGGACTCATCGTCCCGTTCATCGGGATCAAATTGATCGACCTGTTCCTCTCAGCCCTCGGCTGGGTATAGCCCGAAGTTAAGGAAATAGTCATGAAGAATCTCATTCGCCCCGCACTGGTCTTGCTTGCGTTGATGACGCTAGTCACAGGCTTCGCTTACCCGATTCTCGTCACAGCTATCGGCCAGACCTTTATGGCAGATCAGGCTAACGGCAGCCTCGTCATTCGCGACGGCAAGCCCATCGGATCAAGTCTGATCGGGCAGTCGTTCGCGTCGCCCAAATACTTCTGGAGCCGTCCATCCGCCACGTCCCCCATGCCAAACAACGCATCGGCATCAAGCGGCTCCAACCTCGGCCCGACCAATCCTGCGTTGAAAGACGCCGTCGCGAGCCGCATTGAGGCGTTGCAAAAAGCTGATACTGCGAACAAGCAAGCGATTCCCATTGACCTTGTGACAACGTCGGCTAGTGGACTGGATCCAGAAATCAGCGAAGCAGCAGCCCGCTATCAGGTGGGCCGTGTCGCAACAGCGCGCGGCTTGGCCGCCGCGCAAGTTTCCGCGTTAGTGGATACCCATCGCGAAGGCGTACTGCTCGGCTTTATTGGCGAGCCACGGGTCAACGTGTTGCGTTTGAATCTTGCGCTTGATGCACTGACTGCGTCCGGCAAGTCGTAATATCGCGGCCAATGGCAGACACCTACCCTCCGCAACGCCCTGATCCGGACGCGTTGCTTGCGCAAATAAACGAGGACGCAATCTCTGCGACTCGCGGCAAGCTGCGCATCTACTTTGGCGCATCGGCTGGCGTGGGCAAGACCTACGCCATGCTCACAGCCGCGCGCAAGGCGAAGCTGGAGGAGGTGGACGTTGTCATCGGCGTCGTTGAAACCCACGGCCGCTCCGAGACCGCAGCGCTGCTTGATGGGCTGGAGCTACTGCCGCTGCGTCAAGTGCAATATCGTGATCGAACGCTGCACGAGTTTGACCTTGATGCCGCTCTATCGCGCAAGCCGCAACTGCTTCTTGTCGATGAATTGGCGCACAGTAACATTGACGGCTCGCGGCATCCCAAGCGCTGGCAGGACATTGAAGAGGTGCTGTCCGCTGGCATTGATGTGTGGACTGCGCTCAACGTCCAGCACCTGGAAAGTTTGAACGATATTGTTGGCGGAATCACGCAGGTTCGAGTGATGGAAACGGTGCCGGATCATGTGTTTGACCACGCCGACGCGGTGGTGCTGATTGACATTCCAGCGGACGAATTGCTCAAGCGGTTGAAGGCGGGGAAAGTTTATTTCGCGGAGCAAGCCGAGCGCGCGGCGCGCAGTTTTTTCCGCAAAGGCAATTTGATGGCGCTGCGCGAAATCGCATTGCGCCGCACCGCTGATCGCGTTGAAGATGATGTACAAACCTATCGCGACGCCGAGTCAATCAACAAGGTGTGGAAGACAGAGGCTGGCATCCTTGCCTGCATCGGACCGACACCCAATAGCGAGCAAGTGGTGCGCAGCGCAGCGCGTCTGGCCAATCAACTCAATGTTTCGTGGCACGCCGTGTATGTTGAAACACCCGCACTGCAACGCCTGCCTGCCGCAGAACGCGAGGCCATTCTTTCGGTACTTAAGCTCGCCGAGGACTTGCAGGCAAACTCTGCCGTCCTTGCCAACGCTTCGCCCGCCGAAGCGCTAGTGGCGTACACCAGTGAACACAATCTAAGTCGATTCGTGCTCGGCACCAGCACTCGCTCGCGAGGCTGGTGGATATCCCTGATGTTCTGGCGCAACAGAAAGAGCTTGTCTGAGCAAGTTGGCGAACTTGCACCCGATCTGGATCGCATCCACGTTGGTCGGTCGAAGGATCATTCGACGCGACCGTTAGCCAAATTATTTTCGGGTAGCGAGGGCAGCAACACTGAAGCGCAACAAGTGACCTGGTCGTCGCGCTGGATGCGCTACGTGTGGACGCTTGTGGGTTGTGCTGTCACAGCGGCACTGTGTTTTCCTATTTCTTCAGTCGTAGAACTGTCGAACGTAGCGATGGTGTTTTTGCTCGGTGTGGTGCTGATCGCGATGCGATTTGGTCGCGCGCCTGCGGCGTTAGCCGCAGTACTCAACGTTCTGGCGTTTGACTTCTTTTTCGTAGCACCACGATTTTCATTTGCGATTTCTGACGTTCAATACCTGCTGACGTTTGCCATCATGCTGGTCGTTGGCTTGATCACCGGCAACCTGACCGCGGGCCTGCGCTTTCAGGCGAGAATCGCCGCGAATCGCGAAAAGCGGGTTCACACGTTGTTCAACCTGTCTCGCGATTTGTCGAGTGCATTGCAAATTGAGCAAGTGATTTCAGCGAGCACAGAAGTGCTGACGCGCACTTTCGGCCACGATGTTGCGTTGGTGCTGCCAGACTCCGCAGAGCGTTTGCACCTGCCAACGCAACAGGTCGGGCAAAAGGCAATTGACATTGACATCGCGCAATGGGCGTTCGATCATGAAACCGAGGCGGGCTACGGCACCGACACACTGCCTTCAAGCCACTACCGCTATGTGTTGCTCAAGGCACCGGTACGCTTGCGTGGCGTGCTCGCGATACGCCCGGCCAATGCGCGCTGGCTGCACATCCCGGAGCAGCGTCGCTACATTGAAACCTTCGCCAGCCTGATTGCCATTGCGCTGGAGCGCGTTCACTTCGTTCAGGTGGCGCAATCGATGTTGGTGAATGTTGAATCGGAGCGTCTACGCAATTCGCTGCTCGCAGCGTTGTCGCATGATCTGCGCACGCCGCTCACCGCGCTGGTGGGGCTGACCGAATCGCTGACCAGCGAAAAGTCTAGCGCCGACGGTATGCACCAAGAACTGGCCGATGAAATTCGTACCTCCGCACTGCGCATGCACACTATGGTCAACAACCTGCTTGACATGGCGCGCCTTCAAAGTGGTGAGGTTCACCTGCGTAAAGACTGGCAGTCCATTGAAGAGGTTGTCGGCGGCGCGATACGCTCATTACAGCCCATCCTCAAGGGACGCGCAATAGAAGTGCAACTGCCGGATGATCTTCCGCTGATTGAAATTGATGCCGTGCTGATTGAGCGCGTCTTCGCCAATCTGCTTGAAAACGCGACCAAGTACACGCCTGACAACAGTCCGATTGAAGTCAGCGCTGCCGCCCGCACCGATTGGCTCACAGTGTCGGTCGCTGATCGCGGGCCGGGACTGCCGGTACGCGATGGCACAACACTGTTCGACAAATTTACGCGGGGAGAGCAGGAGTCGGCAAAACCCGGGGTCGGCCTCGGCCTCTCAATCTGTCGTGCGATCGTCGAAGCCCACGGAGGCAAAATACGGGCATCCCAACGAGACGGTGGAGGCGCTGTGTTTTCGTTTGATCTTCCTGCAACGCCAATCGCGAGCATCGCAGGCGAAACCCAATCTGCCGCGTTGGTCCAGACCTAGTGATGGTCGGAACACCAGCTAGCTCGTCGCCCGTTGCAAGTGGCTCGCTCGTGGCCGTGATGGTGGAAGACGATCCGCAGATTCGTCGCTTTGTTCGACTGGCGCTGGAAGCTGAAGGCTGGCAGGTATATGTCGCCGAGACGTTGCGTCAGGGCCTGACCGACTGTGCGACGCGTAAACCGAATCTGGTCATTGCTGATCTCGGCTTGCCGGATGGCGATGGCGTAGATCTGGTGCGTGACGTGCGTGGTTGGTCAACGGTGCCAATCATCGTGCTCTCTGCTCGCGCCGACGAACAGCAAAAAATCGCGGCGCTCGACGCAGGCGCTGACGACTATCTGACCAAGCCGTTTGGCGTGGCCGAGTTGCTGGCCCGAGTTCGGGCGCATGTGCGCCGCTCGCAACAAAACGATGAACCCGACAATGTGCGCTTTGCCTTCGGCGACGTGCAGGTTGATCTTGCGGCGCGTACCATCGAGCGATCCGGAGGATCGGTTCGCCTCACACCTATCGAATACCGCCTGCTGACTACGCTGATCAGCAACGCGGGTCGCGTGGTCACCCAACGACAATTGCTCACAGAAGTTTGGGGGCCAGGCTATGTAGAACGCAGCCACTACCTGCGGATTCACATGGGGCATTTACGCCACAAACTTGAGCGCGATCCGACACAACCAGAACATTTACTCACGGAACTCGGTGTCGGCTATCGATTCAAGGTATAGCCTCTCGGCTAAGCTAGTTTGGGTCGATTGACGGCTCACAAAAAAAGCAAGGCATCACGTGCATCCTTCCGACTCCCGAAAATCTAGCACTGCCGTTTTAACAATGGCCGCACTCGGCATTGTCTACGGCGACATTGGCACCAGCCCGCTTTACGCCTTCAAGGAAGCCTTCAACGGGCCGCACGCTCTGGCCCTCAACGAGGCCAATGTGCTGGCAACCTTGTCTGCGTTGTTGTGGGCGATCATGCTGATCATTTCGGTCAAATACGTGTGGCTAATCTTGAAGCTCGACAACGAAGGCGAAGGTGGCGTGCTCGCGCTCACTGCGTTGGCGCATCGCCTGGTCAAAGACAAAAAAAACAACGACCGGCTGGCTGCGTTCGTGATTACGGCAGGGGTTTTTGCTGCGGCACTCTTCTACGGTGACGCCATTATCACGCCTGCGATCTCGGTGTTGTCAGCCGTGGAGGGCATCAGCGTAGTTACGCCGCAATTCGAAAAGCTCGTGATCCCCATCACCATTGGCGTACTGGTGGGCTTGTTCCTGATTCAGAAGCAAGGGACGGGCCGCGTTGGCAAGCTGTTCGGGCCGATTACGATGGTGTGGTTCTTCACGCTAGCCATCATGGGTGGGCTCAGCATTGCGCAGACGCCAGTGGTGCTGAAAGCGCTCAATCCCATGTACGCATTGATGTTCGCTGTTGAGCATCCAGGCAGCATGTTCATCCTGCTCTCGGCCGTATTTCTTGCATTAACGGGTGGCGAAGCGTTGTATGCCGACATGGGGCATTTCGGCGCGAAAGCCGTTCGCATTGCCTGGTATGGACTGGTGTGTCCATCGCTGGTGCTCAACTATTTCGGGCAGGGTGCACTGGTGCTGCGCGATGCAGCAGCAGCAAAAAATCCGTTCTTCCTGATGGCATCTGAGGGCTTCCTCATTCCACTCGTGGTGCTCGCGACGGCAGCCACCGTGATCGCCTCCCAGGCCACTATTTCTGGCGCATTCTCGATCACACAACAAGCTTCACGGCTCGGGTATTTGCCACGTGTGAACGTGAGCCACACCTCTGATCGTGAACGCGGCCAAATCTACATTGGCAGCGTGAACTGGATTATGCTGATCGGGGTAATCATGCTGGTGCTGGAATTCCGTTCGTCGAGCGCGCTGGCGGCGGCGTATGGCATTGCTGTGTCGGGCACGATGATCATTACTACGGTACTTTCAGCCGTGGTGTTCATCGCTACAGGCGGCAAGTTTCGTTTTGCGCTGCTTGCACTGCTCGCGGTTTTCGGCGTGCTCGAACTCTGCTTCTTCTCTTCGAATCTGACCAAAATTGCCGACGGTGGCTGGTTCCCGTTGGCATTAGGCAGCGTGATTTTTCTGCTGTTGATGACGTGGAAAAAAGGTTCGCAAATGGTCGGCGAACAGCGCAGCAAACTTGATCTGCCCGTCGACGGATTTGTTGGCTCCATGCTCAGGGAGGTGCCTCGCGTTTCGGGCACCGCCGTCTATTTGTCGTCCGACCCGCTGTTGGTGCCGAGCGCTCTGTTTCATAACTTGAAGCACTATCACGTGCTGCACGAACGCATCATCCTGCTGCATGTGATCACTGAAGAAGTACCTTACTTCAACGACTCGCATCGT
The DNA here is from genome assembly GCA_025354075.1 of Burkholderiales bacterium. Lineage (GTDB taxonomy): Bacteria > Pseudomonadota > Gammaproteobacteria > Burkholderiales > Casimicrobiaceae > Casimicrobium. The sequence goes on from JANXNO010000621.1 coordinate 6,181, forward strand.
TTGGCCGTGGTCGCCAGCGGCCCCGGCTTGTGGTCAATTCGTATGCACTTTGGTTTTCGCGAAATGCCTGATGTGCCTGCCGCGCTCGCGTGGGCGGGAGAAGTCGGACTGGAAATCGATCCGATGGATACGACCTACTTCATTGCTCGCTCGGTGGTTCAGGATGGCGCCGGTGGTTTAACGCGGTGGCGTTGCTCGTTATACGCGTGGATGACGCGACAAGCGGAGGGTGCCGCATCGCACTTTAGTTTGCCACCTAATCGCGTCGTCGAACTCGGTACGCAGGTGTTGCTATAACCAGTTTTGGCTTTAGAAATTCATCACAAACGACAATCGGAACGAACGCGATTCGACTGGGTGAAAGTGAATGCCGTCAACACCTTCCGTCGGCTCTCCTGCCAGGCGCGACGTGTAGTAGTAGTCGATGCCCGACGCCCTGCGGTCAGTCAAGTTGAACCCGTCTAACTCCACGCGCACCTTTGGACTGATGCGGTACCCGATTCGGCCGTTTAGCGTGGTGGTGCTTTTTGATCGCGCGCTGTTGTCTTCAATCAGCGGACGCGGACCGAAATAGCGCAATTGCGCGGCGCCAAACCACGGCCCCAAGTTGTCCACGGCGACTGCCACTGAGGCCACGCCTTCCACCGCGCCAGGAATACGATTGCCTGTCGGGTCTGCATCGCGAAATCTTGCGCGGGCAAATGCGAAGTCAGCATCAACCGTCAACCAGTTCGACAGCTTGTAGTAGTTCGCCACTTCGAAACCGATGCGACGGCTCGGACGACTTGCTTCCGTGGCACCCGCATCGCCCACGAACAGCAGTTCAGACGCGAAATCAAGTTGATACAAAGAAAGCGATGTTTGCAGGCCGGGCAGCCAGTTACCGCGTACACCGATTTCACCGCCTTTCGAACGCACCAGCGGTGTCACCCGATCCACCGCATCACCCGTTTTAGGATCAACGCGAATCGTCGCACCGCGTGCGTCGTTGCTGTGAAATCCGCCGCCCGCATTCAGATAGAACTCGGTCTTCGCCCACGGCCCGAATATCAGTGCGAGCTTTGGATTCACCACGCTTTCAGTCGCCGTGCCAGAGTTCGCCAGCTTGTCACTGTTGACCTTGAAACGGTATGCGTCAGCGCGCACTCCAGCGACTGTGCGAAACCACGGTGTCCATTTCGTGGCGTTCTCAGCGTACACACCGATGCTGCTTTCGACAATGTGATCCTGTCGCGTGACATCGATAGTTCGCCTTGCTTTGGTGTTAAGCAGGCCGTTAAAAATATTGTCGGTTTGTAGCTGTACGCCCACCGTGTTTTCCGACTCAAGACCAAGGCCCAAAAATCGTCTTGTATGACTCGCGTTCAAACCTGCGGTACGGCGATGATCCGGTTGCGCAAACTGATCACCGTCAATCGGATTGTCGAGAAAATAAGTAAAGTTTGAAAAAAGTTCGAGCTTGTTATCGATGACAAAAGCGTTGATGCGAGTGCTCAATCCATCGTCCGTTTTTCGCCATGCACCGCTGAGACTGTATCGATGCGCCGCACCGCCGTCGGTTGGATCAATCGCATCAAAGCGATTTTTGATCAGACCGCTGTCGATGGCTCGCTGGGTGATCTGATCGGTGGCGTTCCAGCTCGCTTTGTAGGCCATGCCACTGATGTTGAAACCGTTGCCCTCGTCGCCCTGGCTGTAGCGAAGCACGCCATTCAATTTGCGGTAGTGGTCTGGATGCACAAATGGGCCATCGTTTTGCAGCCCTTCGAGTGCATACAGCAAACGACCGCCCGCAAATTCCGGCGAAGCTGCGAGCAGCGCACGCCGATATCCGTTCTGGCCAACCGCGACGCCGGCGACACCGTTATCCAGTCGATCAGCGTATTTAAGATTCACCGAACCGGCCGACGAAAAATCACCCTCGCTCGCAAAGTACGGCCCCTTGAGATACTCGAGCCGACTGGCTAACTCCGGAATAATGAAGTTCACATCCGTCCAGCCCTGACCATGCGCATGCGAACGTTGGTTGACAATCATGCCGTCGACCGTCGTGCGCAGATCGGTACCGTGGTCGAGATTAAGTCCGCGCAGATAAAACTGGTTGGCTTTGCCTTCGCCGCTGTGCTGGCTCACGATGAGCCCCGGCACCGACTCCAGCAATTCGCCCGGGCGATACACCGTGCGCGCCTCAAGCTGCTTTTGCGTCACGGTGCCGACGCTGGCTGCGTCGGCGATGCCCAGCGTAATCTGACTTCCTAAAACGACCACCTTATCCACGACCTGCTCACCCCCCGCCCACGCGACCATAGAACACATAGCTGCGCATGCAGCTATGAGCGCAAAGCGCACGAAACGATTGAGTGCAAGCTGATTAATGGGGAAAAAGGCCATGTCATGTTTGCCAAAAAAAAGGCACGGGGCTGATTGATCATACCGACTCTGTTGCGACCGTCTGCAGTCGCGCATTGAACCGACCAACAAGCGTCAGGACGTAGCGCGTGAACGAGCACAAAGGCGCTAACCGCCACTGTGCTCGCCTTGTCAAATAATTTTCAGCGCAGTCAAACGAGCGTGTGCTGGCTACCCGTTAAGCGATCACACAATAGGCTAGAAGCGGTAAACAAGGCCCAGCGAGTACAGATTGGCATCCGTCTGACCGCCGGTGAACACGTTGCCGAGTTTTGTGTATTTTGACCACTCGCCACGAACGCTCAGCTTGTCATTGATTGCATAGCTGACTCCGGCACCGTATACCAGCTGAGTGCTGCTGCGCTTTTGGGTTTCGCCGCCGATCAGCACCTGGATTGAACCGGTACCGGTATAAGACGTTTTGGTTTCGCCAGCCAGCGCACCCACGCGGGCGAACGCCGTGAACTTGTCGCCGACGGGTAGCAGGCCTAACGCAGACAGCTCGAATCCGCTGATCCGGGTACTGCCGGCGAGTGAGCCCGCCGGGGGTGACACGTCCGTGCGGAAATCGAATTTACCCAGATCAACATAGCCCGCTTCGACGGCAATGTACTTGTGCAATTGATATCCGCCAAACACTCGATAACCGGTGTCGCGATTGCTGCTGACGGTATTCGGATTTGTAAAACCCAGATCCAGAAACTGATCAGACTGTGCCGCGTTGTTGAAGGTGATGTCCGACTTGCCCACGCTGGCACCGGCATACCATTGAGCGTACGTGGGTGCGGCAGCCAGCGCGAACGTCACGGCAGCGGCAAGTGTAATTTTGTTTTTCATTTCGATTCCTTAGCAAGGGTAAGTGGAGACGTCAAAAAAGACGATGGCGGTGGTAGAAAATTTTCAGAAGGGCATGAGTTGCAGGTTCAAGCTGCGTTCCAGCAACCAGCCGAGCGAGACTGCTGCAATCGCAACAGAGCCGGTGCGAAGAGCGATGCGTGTGTAGCCCCAACTGCTGCGGGAAACATAGGCTAGCGGTACCAGTATTGCCACCAGAATCAATTGGCCAAGTTCGACACCAACATTGAAGCCAAAGAGCGACAGCGCCAGCGCGGATGCAGGCAACTTGAGATCAATCAACACGCTGGCAAAACCAAAACCGTGTAACAAACCGAACGTGAAGGCAACCAGCCAGCGCTTGCGCGGCAAAAACGGCCAGAGGTTGTCGAGCGCGGTGATCAATACGGACGCGGCAATCGCGGACTCGACAAATCGCGATGGCAGCTGCACCACATCAAGCACGGCAAGCGATAACGTAATCGAGTGCGCAACCGTAAATGCCGTGACGATTTTGAACACGCTCCAAAAAGCAGTGTGCAGGTCGGCTACGGGTGCCCACTTGCTTCCCGTGCGAACAAGTACCGCCGGCAACAGCAGTGCAACTAAAAACAGGATGTGGTCGAACCCAATGGCAATGTGCTTCGTACCGTCAGCCACATAGGTCACAAATTGTGAAAGGCTGCTTTGTGCGCTCAACGCGAGCGTCTGCGATGCGTTTTCAGCCGGAAACACGACACTGACCACAAACGGTTGAGCATCTCTTCCACCGCTACGTGATTCAAGTTTGAGCAGCCCACGGTGCTGGGCATCCACATCAAACAAAAGGCTGTAGGTAACCGACAACGCCGAGGCTGCGGTCGGGCATTTACCCGCAAGTTTCATTACGGCGTACGCACCGTCGGTGTGAGTATCAATCAAGTGATCGGTGACAGCGAGCGGGCAGATCTCGCCTTTAGGGCCGTCAGCTTTGACAATCAAATGACTCAGCGCGTAGGCTGCAATATCGGCATGACGGGTGCGCACTTCGCCCCAGTCGATGGTGGCGTCTGCGTTGCGATCCAGATCCAGTGCGACATCCAGATCGCGCAATGCAACGTCCCATTGACCGGTGATATTTTCCGCATTTACCTGCAAACTGAGATAACTGTCGCTGGCCTTATGCGCATGAGCAATGGATGCGCCGAAGGCGCATACCGATATCAGCACTGCAAAAAGTAGCCGACGCATCATCGTGCCTTCGCGAGCGCGGCAAGTTGAGTCAATTTTTCACCCTGTAATTTGCTGCGTTCGAGCCACGCCAGCACCTCAATGGCCGCCTTCGGCTGTCGTGCAGCCAGCGCAGCTTCAAGCGCAATGCGGGCATCGAGCGGTTCTTTCTGAACGCGCCAGTTGTCAGCTGCCAGCGCTAGTGCTTCTGCAGGCGCGTTTCTGAAGATGAGCGTGTAACGTGCTTCTTCGCGTAAATGAACCCGGTCGCCGCGAGCCCGCGAGGCTGCAAATCGTTGTCCCAGTTCGTCAGCCACCTTTGCTGCATCCGGTGCCCCGCCCAGACGCGCGGCGATTGCCCGGCGCAGCAACAGTATGTCGGCACGCGTCGTGGCCGGTATCAGCGCAAGCACCTCGGCGGGGCGACCGGCGTCAATCAGAAAGTCAGAATACGCCGCCACGGTGTATGCGTCGTCGGGATCAAGCGCCAGGCTGGCTCGATACAGCCGATCCGCCACTTGCGGGCGCGCCAGGCGTTCGGCTAACTCTGCTTGTAACGTGATCGCCCAGGTGCGAACGGATATCGGCGCAGCGCGGTTCGCGCCACCCGAGGCGTCAGCGACGGCGGCGTCCAATGCGTCATACGCTGCCGCAGCCTTACCCATCGCGCCGTCTACGCCAGCCGCGCAGGTGACGCTTATCAGCTTGAGAGTTATCGGCACGAGCTTCGCGCAGCTGGCAAGCGCGGCTGCCGGATTACCCGAGACTTGCTGCACCGTGGCCAAAGTCAACCAGGCTTGAGCGTTCCCCGGCTCGCGCTTGACCGCTTGCTCAAGATCGCGCTGCGCACGGGTGAAGTCATGGTTACTCTGGCGAATCGTGGCGCGCAGCAAAAGCACGGGTACCGGCGGTTCGTTTAGCGCCCACCATGCGCCTAACGCAGCTTGCGCCTGCCCCAGAAATCGCGGATCGGATTCAGCGCGCGCTCGCGACACATACACCTGCGCAACACGCACCGCGAGATCAACATTCGTTGGGTCACGCGCCAGCAGGGCGCGCATCGCGCGGCTGGATTGGGTGCTGCGAACTGCCTCACCCGGACGGGTGGCCAGTTGCTCAAGTACCGTCAGATCGCTGCCTGGCACGTAGGGTGCCGCCTGCGACAGGCCGGTCGACAGAACAAATAGCGCTGTGGTGGCAGTGGCCACAACAGCGCTAGTTACTCTGACAAAAGACGCGTTACGTTTCATTGCAAATAGGTGATTGGTGAGTGATTAAAAATGACGAATGAACAGAAGCTGAGCCCCTCCCGCAGGCGGGACGGGGCTCAGCGCGTAACGCTCAGCAGCGGTTACTGGTTAGCTGGCTCTCCGTTTTTGCCGTTGGGTGAACCCGGGATCGGGTTTCTCAGATACGGAAATGCGTTGTCAAACTGGCTGTCCTCAACCAGCACGCCGTCGGTGTACGGCAGTCCTGCGCTGGCAGGTTTGCCAGCACCGGGTGGCAGCAGGTAGCCCATCACCACGCGCAGCGCGATGTCGACGACGTCATCGCCGGGACGACGACCGTTCGGGAAGCCCGCAGGATCACATCCAGAATTGGCCAGCGTCAATGCGCCGTTGACGAAGCAGGCAGCCGCACCGAGACTGTTCTGACTGCCTTTTGGCGTGGTGGGTAACGCCGTATTCAGGCGAATCATCTCGGAACCCACTACATTTTTCGGCTGATTCACACCCGGCACGCCGGTCAGGAAAGCCGCGACTAGATCACCGCGCGGGAACACGCTCGGTGCTTTGACACCATCGGCACCGTAGAGAATTTCGAGCAGCGCGGGCAACGTCGGATTGGTCACGTATGTGGCAAACTGACCGTCGTCTTTGGGCTCGCTAGCGTTGAACGCGTCCTTGTCTTTCAACCCGATGACCAGCTCATTGACGAGTGGCATACCGAGGCGCGAGACTTGCACGAGGTTGTTATCAAGAATGATGTTGCGCAACGGCGTGTCTTTGCCACCGACCAGGCGCGAGCGCGGCAAACTTGCCGAACTCCAGACGCCGATGACGGGATCATCTGCCGTGGTCAAACAAGCGATTGGCACTTCCATGGCGATCGAGGTGATGTTCTTGACCTCAGTCGAATTAGTCGAGCCGGAGCGGCTGCCAATGACTTTGGCCGTCGGAATATTCACAAGGTCAAAGATTTCGCCGAGGTTGACGCCGAAGCCTTCTTTACGCTGGCCGACAAACACTTTGCCCGGCACACTGCAGCCCGGAATATTGACACTGTAGACGTGTTTGGCGGCGTAAGCCGGGTAGTCCGGAATGGTTTTGTTACCCACGTTATCAATCGGTTTCTGGAACTCGCTTGCCCCGCCGACCGCATTGGTGAGGGCGCCTGCGACGTTGGCTGGCTGACGACGTGAGCCTTTGATCATGTTGATCGTGAAGCTCTCGTTCTGGTTCAGCGTGGCCGGGTTGACGTCGGTAATGGCACCGGCGTAGCGCAGCGGAATCGACACCATCTGGCCACCAACGTTCAGGGCGATGTTTTTATTGGTTTGCTTGAACTTGAACTGATAAGTAATGTCTTCGCGTGCATCACCGTTATTGTCAATATGGATCTCGTAAATGCCATCTGGATCCATAGTGAAGTAGTTCGGTCCGCCGTAAGAATCCTGTAGCGGAATGAAGTTCGCGATCAGCGTGACGAACGCGGAACGACCGGGTTCATAGCTGCGGAACGCATACACGTCGGTGTTATCCACCTTGGGATATTGCGTGATCATCGGCGCTTCACGGTGGCTTGAAGCCAGCGCAGGCAGCGCCGCGATGGCGGTGGTTCCCAGCAGCGCAGCGGTAACCGCTTTTCTGCTCAGGGATTTCAGGTGCTCAAATTTCATAGATACTCCTCAGAATGGGGAAAGGTCACGGAACGGCGGTGGTTTCGTCGTTCTACATACGCGCCATTCATTAATCTGGTTTTGTTGGCGCGCTGTTTGGGCGCAAGGCTCGATGTGTCGGTGCGCGGGTGGCTCGCGGTACTGCGGATTTTGCGCAAACAATCAGATGCTTTTCGCGATGCGTAGCGTTATGGCTTTACCGCGAAACACCCATTTAAAATGGGCATATTGGCTATTTCTGCGTTTATCGACTTTTGCCATTTATCTAGTCAAAGCCCAATTTAAATGGGGCTTTAAGGTAAAAGTTGTATGCCCTACAACAGAGCACGCTGTGAAAAAAAACAATCCTGTTTACCTATTTCGATACGCTACGTTTCGTACTCTGCACTTTTCGAACAACTCATATGGATGACTGCGGCAGAATGTGAGCGTCATTTTCGAGTTCGTGTTCATTCACGCCACCCCGCCGTTTTGCCATCTTCCACCCGCTCGCCGACTGTTCCGTTAACTGCCGCCGTCAGGCAACCGATCCAGTTTGAAGACCGGCGGCGGCAACAGGTGCATCACACCACCTGCTACATGTGCGCCTGCCGCTGCGGCATCAATGTGACCACCGAAGAGCGCGATGGCAAACCCCATGTTCGCTTCATTCAAGGCAACAGGAATCACCTCGTAAACCAGGGCGTGCTTTGCGCCAAGGGCAGCGCGGGCATCATGAAGCAGTATTCGAAGGCGAAACTGCAACACCCAATGATCCGCCGACCTGGCACCGAGCGCGGCGATGGCATCTTCGACCCAATCTCGTGGGACGACGCGCTGGATGTGCTGACCAAGCGCCTCGCGCACATCCGCGCCACTGATCCGAAGAAGCTCGCGTTCTTCACAGGACGTGATCAGATGCAGGCGCTCACCGGTTTGTGGGCGCAGCAATTTGGCACGCCGAACTGGGCTGCACATGGCGGCTTCTGTTCGGTCAACATGGCTGCAGCCGGCCTTTATTCCATTGGCTATTCGTTCTGGGAATTCGGCTCACCAGACTGGGATCGTGCGAGATATTTTGTGCTGTGGGGCGTGGCAGAAGACCATTCGAGCAATCCCATCAAGATCGGGCTCGACAAACTCAAATCACGCGGCGCGAAGTTCGTATCGGTCAATCCGGTGCGCACCGGCTACAGCGCGATTGCCGATGAATGGGTGCCGATTCGTCCGGGCACCGACGGCCTCTTCGCACTCGCCATCGTGCATGAGCTCATCAAACACGACTGGATTGACCACGCCTACCTCGTCAAGTACACCAATGCGCCCTGGCTCGTGATCGACGCGCCGGGCACGTCGCAGGACGGATTGTTTTTGCGCGATGCGGAGGGCAAGGCGCTGGTGTTTGATCAGACCGCGCAAGCGGCTTGTCGCATGGAAAAAGGCGTTGCGCCTGCGTTGCAATGGGCAGGCGAAGCCAACGGCAAGTCCGCGCGAACCGTGTTCTCGCTGATTCTTGATCGTTACGCAAGCGATGAATATGCCGCAGATTCAGTGGCAGATCGCTGCGGTGTGCCCGCCGAACAAGTTCGCCGAATCGCCGCCGAAATCGCTCACATCGCGTTCAAGGAAACCGTCGAACTCCCCTGCGTGTGGACGGACATCTACGGCAACGTGCACAACACAGTCGTCGGTCGCCCAGTCGCGTTCTACGCGATGCGTGGTATCTCCGCGCACGCGAACGGCTTTCAGACGTGCCGCTCGCTGCATCTGATTCAAATGCTGATCGGCGCGCTGGACGGCCCGGGGAACTTTCGCTCAAAGGCCCCCTTCCCGCGCCCGATTCCACCGGCGCAATTGCCCGAGAACGATTCGAGCCTGATCAACGCGCCCAACACGGCGCTGTCAAAAACGCCGCTCGGTTTTCCGACGCGTCCCGAAGAACTGGCGTTAGACGCGCACGGCAATGCGCTGCGGCTCGACAAGGCGTACACGTGGGAAGCGCCGCTTGCCTCGCACGGCATGATGCACGCCGTGATCAAGAACGCGGTCGAGGGCGATCCGTATGAAATCGACACGCTCATTCTGTTCATGGCCAACATGGCCTGGAACAGTGCGATGAACACCGCGGAGACGCAGGGGATGTTGCGCGCCAAAGATGAGGCGGGTAATCACAAGATCCCGTTCCTGGTGGTCGCCGATGCGTTCGACTCCGAGATGGTGCGCTTTGCTGATTTGGTGTTGCCCGACACGACTTATCTCGAACGCTATGACGCGATCAGTTTTTTGGATCGTCCGATCAGCGAACCCGATGCAGCGGCAGACGCAATTCGCCATCCCATTCTGCCGCTGGATCGTGATGTACGACCCTGGCAGGACGTGCTGGTCGAGCTAGCCACGCGACTCAAATTTCCGGCGTTCATCAACACCGGTGGCGGGCGTAAATTTACGGGCTACACCGACTTCATCGTCAACTACGAACGTGCGCCCGGCATCGGGTTTCTTGGTGGTTTTCGCGGCAGGGACGGCGAAAAATCGCTGCGCGGTGAACCCAATCCAAATCAGTGGCGCGACTACATCAAGGCAGAGAGTTTTTTCGCCCATCACTGGCCCGAAAATCAGCGCTGGATGCGTGGCGTCAACCGCGACTATTTGCAGGCCGCAGCCGATGCCGCGTTCATTCCAAAAGCAGAGCCGATCATCGCGCAGCTTTACAGCGAGCCGTTGCAGAAGTTCAGACTTGCGGGCCAAGGTTTGTATGCCGGGCCACAGCCGACGCGTGAAGTTGACAAGAAAAGACTCACCGAATATTTCGACCCGTTGCCAGCGTGGTATCCCACCGATTCTGCGGGTCACGACTACCCGCTGCACGCCATCACCCAACGCCCGATGATGATGTACCACTCGTGGGATTCGCAAAACGCTTGGTTACGGCAGATCATTTCACAAAACTATTTGTATGTTGCGACGAGTAAAGCCCGCGAGCTCGGGCTGAATGATCTCGATTGGGTGTGGGTCGAATCAGCAAATGGAAAAATTCGCTGCCAGATGAAAACGATGGACGGCGTCGAGGCCAACACCGTGTGGACGTGGAATGCGATTGGCAAGATGAGTGAAGCGTGGGGTCTGGCAAAAGATGCGTCTGAGGCCACGGTAGGCTTTTTGCTCAATCATCTGATCTCCGAAAGTGTCCGCGCTTCATCGGGCGAGCGACTGTCCAACAGCGATCCCATCACCGGTCAAGCCGCGTGGTACGACCTGCGGGTACGCATTCGAAAGGCAGACGAAACCGGCATCTGGCCGAAGCTTGAGTTTGGGGCGAAGGCATGAAACTAGGTCTCGCCATCGATCTCGACACCTGTGTCGGCTGCCACGCCTGCGCCGTTGCGTGCAAGGAATGGAACGGCCAGTCACTCATGGGCGGCGCGCCGGACTATGACGCTTGGGGCAAAGCGCCCAGCGGCACCTGGTACAACCGCATTCGACATTACGAACTCGAAGGCGACCCAACGTATTCGCCGCACCGCTGCGGATCCCACGCCGACACCGCTGGCCACGAGCCGCTCTCCAAAACCATCAACGTCCCGATGAGTTGCATGCATTGCGAAGAAGCGCACTGCGTCACCGTCTGCCCTACCGGTGCGAGCTACAAACGCGCAGAAGACGGTATCGTGCTGGTCGACCCGAGTCGCTGCATGGGCTGCAACTATTGCGCGTGGGCTTGCCCCTACGGTGCGCGTGAGCTCGATCAGGACGCGGGCGTGATGAAAAAATGCACACTCTGTGTGGATCGCATTTACGATGAACAGTTGGCAGAAGCGGATCGCCAACCCGCCTGCGTGCTCGCCTGCCCAACCCATGCGCGGCACTTCGGCGACTACGACGATCCGCAATCAAAAGTCTCTCTGCTCGCCGCGTCGCGCGGCACGCAATCGATGCTTGATGATCTCGGCTACAAGCCGACCAACGCATACCTGTCGCCGCGCAAACCGGTCGAAGTGAAGACAGAGCTGCCACTGCGTCAAGGCCTGAGTGACAAGGCAAAAGCGTTTGTGAATCGGTTGATTCAACTGTGAATCCTGCGCTCTCCGTTATCTTCTTCACCGTGTCATCCGGCGCGGGATTGGGGCTGCTCGTGTGGCTGCTGATCGCCTCACTGATGGCCGATCACATCCGCATGGATGCGACTACGTTCTACAAGGGCGCGGCAATCGCAGCGGCGTTGATCACAGCGGGTCTGATATCGTCGACCCTGCATCTCGCAAACCGAAAAAATGCTATCTACGCGCTGACCCGTATTCGCACCTCCTGGCTCGCGCGCGAAGGGCTGCTCGCGCTGCTGCTCTACCCACTCGCTGCGCTGCACCTTTATGCCTTGCAATCGGGGCTACCGCAGGTGACGCCGGTTACGTTGTGGTTGCTGATCGCAGACGCGATTGCCGTGCTCTATTGCACTGGCATGATTTACGGCTGCCTTAGAACCATTCCGCGCTGGAATACGTGGATGACCCCGGTTAAGTATGTGCTGTTCGGGTTGATGAGCGGCGCGGTGTTGCTGCCAGCCGTGCTCTCGCTTCGTCCGCCGGAAGTCGGCCCGGTCGGCAAACCGATGGTGGCGATTCTGCTGCTGGCATTGGGGCTTGTCCTGTATCTTGCGTATCTGCTCAAACATCCGCGCAAGCAGCACACCATTAACGATGCACTTGGCTTTCTACAGGGCAACGTGCGGCTGCTCGACGTAGGTCATTCGCACGGCACGTTTTTAACCAATGAATTTGGTTTTTCAGTGGCGCGCGTGAAGGCTCGTTTGTTGCGGTGGATTGCTATTTTTTGCGCATTCATTCTGCCCATGATGCTCTGCTATTTCACAAAGTGGTTCTGGATTGCGTCTCTGATCTGCGTCATCGGATTGCTGGTCGAACGCTGGTTGTTTTTCGCAGAAGCCGAGCATGTCGTGCGGCTTTATCATGGGCAGCAGCGTGTGTAGCAAACTGGACTAATGCGGCGCTTCCTCCCGTTCCTCGCCTGGTGGCCGCTGCTACGCAACCGAGTGGTTCTGCGCACCGACGTTCTTGCGGGTTTGACCGGCGCAATCGTCGTGCTGCCACAAGGCGTGGCCTTTGCCACGCTGGCTGGTATGCCGCCTGCGTATGGCCTGTACTCGGCAATGATCCCGTGTGTGATCGCCGCGCTATTTGGCTCGTCGCGCGTCATGGTGACCGGCCCGGCCAACGCTATTTCGCTAACGGTACTGGCCATCGTTGCGCCGCTCGCGCATCCCGAATCCGAGCGCTACGTTGCCCTCGTGATCACGCTCACCTTCATGGTCGGACTCTGGAAACTGCTGGCCTCGCTGCTACGCGCTGACCGATTACTGGCTTACGTTTCACACACGGTTATCGTGGGCTTCACCACGGGTGCCGCCGTGCTGATCGTCAATTCACAAATTCGCAATTTTTTTGGCATCGACATCGCGCGAGGCACTGACATCGCTCACACGCTGCTGCAATTGGGTCAGCAAATCACGCAGATCAATTTGCTCGCCGTGGCCATCGCGTTGCTCACACTGCTCAGCGCCGTGCTGTGGCGGCCGCTGAACCGGTTCGTTCCCGCCATGCTCGTTGCCGTGGTGACCGGCAGCGCCATCGCCGCGTTTGCACGGTGGGTCGACCCCGGTGTGGCGGTGAAAACGGTGGACGCCCTGACCGGGGCATTGCCGCCGCTGTCACGCCCCACGTTTGACCTCGACACGTTTGCCATGCTGCTCATTCCTTCGCTCGCGATGACGCTACTGTCGCTGGCCGAAGCGGTGTCAATCGCTCAGGCGCTGGCGCGACGGCGTAACGAAACCTTCGATGGCAATCAGGAATTCCTGGGGCAGGGGCTGGCCAATGTGATCGGTTCATTTTTTTCAGGCTACCTGGCCAGCGGCTCGTTCAACCGATCCGGCGTCAACATGGCGGCGGGTGCGGTCACGCCGTTCTCGGCGATATGCGCCGCCTTTTTTCTGGTGGCGATTTTGTATTTTGTCGCTCCGCTCGCGCAGTTTTTGCCACTGGCCGCCGTCGCCGCCATTTTGTTTCTGGTCGCGTGGAACCTGATTGATCGACGCGAAATTCGCTATCTCTTGTCGGACAAATATGAACGTGTGACACTGATTGCCACGTTCGTCGCAACGCTCGCCATACGGCTGGACTATGCAATTTTGCTGGGCGTAGCCGTGTCTTTGCTGGTGAAGCAGGCGCGTAACCCGCGTGCCCCGTAAAATCTCAGCTCCCGCCAACTACACACGACTACACGCCCTCATGGATACAGCACTTCTCGCAAAAACTGCAGCCGCCCTCGTCGCTCCTGGCAAAGGTTTGCTCGCCGCCGACGAATCCGCTGGCACCTGCGCCAAGCGCTTCGCCGTTGCCGGTGTTGCCGACACTGAAGATATGCGTCGCACCTATCGCGAAATGCTGTTCACCACGCCCGCGATGAAGTCCACCATTTCCGGCGTAATCCTGCACGACGAGACCATCCGCCAAAAGCACAGCAACGGCATGCCGTTTGCCGATTACCTGAACTCCATTGGCGTGATCCCCGGCATCAAGGTTGACGGCGGTACGCGCGATCTCGCCGGTGCGCCGGGCGAGCTGATCAGCGACGGTCTTGACGGCCTGCAAAAGCGCATGAAGG
>JANXNO010000644.1 GCA_025354075.1 Burkholderiales bacterium
GCGCAGCGTACCGTTCAGGGCCTCAAAGTGGTTCGTATCGACACCGTTCGCGGACTGTTGCTCATCAAGGGCGCGGTTCCAGGTTCTGCCGGTTGCCACGTCATCGTCTGCCCAACGGTAAGGAGCTAACGATGGAATTGCAAATTATTGATGCACAGGGCGCGTCAACGACGACCATGTCGGCGTCGGACGAAATTTTTGGCCGTGAGTACAACGAAGCGCTGATTCATCAGGTCGTTGTTGCTTATCAAGCCAACGGTCGTGCGGGCAACCGTGCGCAAAAGACACGTGCTGAAGTGCGTCACTCGACGAAAAAGCCGTGGAAACAAAAAGGCACGGGTAATGCTCGCGCTGGTATGACCTCCAGCCCAATCTGGCGCGGCGGTGGACGGGCTTTCGCAAGCCGAGTTGACGAGAACTTCACGCACAAAGTTAACCGCAAGATGTATCGCGCGGGTCTGGCTGCGATTCTGTCGCAACTGGTTCGCGAAGATCGTTTGCATGTCGTTGAATCGTTCGCCATTGATGCGCCAAAGACCAAGCTGGTTGCGGGTGCTTTGAAGGGCATGGGCGTGAGCGACGTGTTGATCGTCATGGATACCATTGACAACAATGTCTACCTCGCTGCCCGCAATCTGCCACACCTCGCGGTTGTTGCGGCGCACAACGTTGATCCAGTGAGCTTGCTTGCTTTCAATCGTGTGTTGTTGACTAAGGCTGCGATTGCCAAAATTGAGGAGTCATACAAATGAATCAAAATCGTTTGATGACCGTTCTCCGTGCGCCAGTGATCTCCGAGAAGAGCACTTTCGTTGCCGAGAAGAACGAAAAGTCGTATTTGATGTGTTGCCTGACGCGACTAAACCTGAAGTGAAGGCGGCCGTTGAGTTGCTTTTCAAAGTGCAGGTCGAGAGCGTGCAGATGCTCAATCGTCCCGGCAAGGTCAAGCGTTTTGGTCGCGCCATGGGCCGTCGTAAAGACACCCGCCGCGCTTATGTTTCGCTCAAGCCCGGTCAAGAGATCAACTTTGGCGGAGAGGCTTAATCATGGCACTCATTAAAGTCAAACCAACATCACCGGGCCGCCGCTCGATGATCAAAGTGGTGAATTCGGAACTCCATAAAGGCGATCCGTATGCACCACTGCTCGTAGCTCAAAAGCGCGGATCGGGTCGTAACAACAACGGCCATATCACGACGCGTCACAAAGGTGGCGGCCACAAGCATCACTATCGTATCGTCGACTTCCGTCGCAATAAAGATAGCGTGCCGGGCAAAGTCGAGCGTCTTGAGTACGATCCAAACCGCAGCGCATTTATTGCGTTGATTTGTTACGCAGACGGCGAACGCCGTTATGTGTTGGCACCTAAAGGTTTGTCGGCAGGTGACACGATCCATAGCGGTGCGGAAGCGCCGATCAAAGTGGGTAACGCACTCCCGATTCGTAACATCCCAGTCGGTACGACCATACACGCTGTGGAAATGCAGCCGGGCAAAGGTGCGCAGATCGCACGCTCAGCCGGTACATCTGCCCAGTTGATGGCGCGTGAAGGCAGCTATGCGCAGTTGCGTCTCCGCTCTGGCGAAGTTCGCAAAATTCACGTTGATTGCCGTGCAACCATCGGTGAAGTCGGCAATGCTGAGCACTCACTTCGCGTGATCGGCAAGGCGGGCGCGAATCGTTGGCGCGGTATCCGCCCAACGGTACGCGCGATCTCGATGAATCCGGTGGATCACCCCATGGGCGGTCGCACCAACGGCGGTATGCATCCTGTGTCTCCTTGGGGCCAAAAAGCCAAGGGATACAAGACCCGCCATATCAAGCGCAACAGCAGCATGATCGTGCGTACACGTCACGCGGCTAAGAAGGGTTAATCACAATGGCACGTTCCGTTAAGAAAGGCCCGTTTGTCGACGGGCATCTGGCGAAAAAGGTCGAAGTGGCCCTCGCAAAAAATGACAAGAAGCCGATCAAAACCTGGTCACGTCGCTCCACGGTTACGCCTGATTTCGTCGGTTTGACGATTGCTGTGCATAACGGCAAAGCGCACATGCCGGTTTATGTGTCCGATCAGATGGTAGGTCACAAGTTGGGCGAATTCGCGTTGACGCGCGTATTCAAAGGCCATCCTGCTGACAAAAAAGTCTCTAAGAAATAAGGGGCCGTCATGCAAACTATCGCCATCATCAAAGACGCCCCCGGTTCGGCACAAAAATGCCGTCTGGTGGCCGATCAGGTTCGCGGTCTCTCGGTTGCCAAAGCACTTAATGTGCTGACGTTCAGCCCGAAGAAATCCGCTGTGTTGCTCAAGAAAGCACTTGAGTCCGCCATTGCAAACGCCGAGCACAACGACGGCGCTGATATCGACGAGTTGAAGGTTAAATTCATCTACATCGATAAGGCGGCCGTTCGTCGTGGCTTCATGGCGCGCGCCAAGGGTCGTGGAGCCCGCATCCTCAAACAATCCTGTCACATTCACGTGACCGTCGGTAACTAGGATTACGTATGGGTCAAAAAATCAACCCCACCGGATTCCGTTTATCGGTTTCCCGCGCGTGGACTTCAAAGTGGTATGCCAACAGCAAAAACTTCGCTGGCAAACTCAATGAAGACTACAAAGTGCGCACCTTCTTGCTGAAAAAGCTGAAGAACGCGAACGTCAGCAAAGTTATCATCGAGCGTCCTGCCAAGAACGCCCGCATCACCATTTACAGCGCCCGTCCCGGTGTTGTGATTGGTAAAAAAGGTGAAGACATCGAAGCGTTGCGCGTGCAACTTCGCAAAATGATGAACTGCGAAATCGCACTCAACATCGAAGAAGTTCGCAAGCCTGAAACCGATGCTCAGTTGATCGGCGATTCCATCGCCCAACAGCTTGAAAAGCGCATCATGTTTCGTCGCGCCATGAAACGTGCGATGCAGAACGCCATGCGTCTGGGTGCTCAAGGCATCAAGATCATGAGTTCTGGCCGATTGAACGGTGCTGAAATCGCGCGTACCGAGTGGTATCGTGAAGGTCGCGTACCGCTTCACACCTTGCGCGCAGATATCGACTACGGTTTCTCCGAAGCTAAAACCAGCTACGGAATCATCGGCGTCAAAGTTTGGGTATTCAAAGGCGAAAGTCTTGGAATGGCCGCTGCTGACGGTGCCGCAGGCGCTCCCGCAGAAGAGCCAAGAGAGCAACGTCGTCCCCGTCGCCCAGCAGGAGTGAGAAATGCTACAGCCGGCTAGAAGAAAATACCGCAAAGAGCAAAAAGGCCGCAACAAGGGCCTGGCGACTCGCGGCAACAAAGTCAGTTTTGGTGAATTCGGCCTGAAGGCTACGAGTCGTGGTCGTCTCACTGCGCGTCAGATTGAAGCGGCGCGTCGTGCGATTAGCCGTCACATCAAACGCGGTGGACGTATCTGGATTCGTATTTTCCCGGACAAACCGATTTCCAAAAAACCAGCCGAAGTCCGTATGGGCAACGGAAAGGGCAACCCCGAGTACTACGTGGCTGAAATTCAGCCGGGTAAAGTGCTCTACGAAATGGACGGCGTTGAAGAGTCGTTGGCGCGCGAAGCATTCCTGCTCGCTGCTGCGAAGCTTCCCATTGCAACGACGTTCGTCGCACGTTTGGTGGGCTAAGACAATTACCATGAAAACTAAAGATTTAACCGCTAAGTCAGCACCGGAGCTCGAAAAAGAGTTGACCGCGCTTTACAAGACGCACTTCGGCTTGCGCATGCAAAAGGCAACCCAGCAGCTCACCAACACGAGCCAATTGGGCAACCTGCGCCGCGACATCGCTCGGGCAAAGACGGTGCTCACACAGAAAGCATCAGCAAAATGAGTACTTCTACCGCTACCCCTGCAACCGCCGCCGTCGCCAAGGCGCCGGTGATTGCCAGCGAAACTGGACGCGTCACCAGCGACAAAATGACCAAAACCGTAACGGTCCTGGTTGAGCGTCGCGTGAAGCATCCGCTCTACGGCAAGGTCGTCACTAAGTCACAAAAGTACCATGCGCACGACGAAGCTAGCATCGCCAAAGAAGGCGATCTGGTTGAAATCAAAGCGTGCCGACCGTTCTCCAAGACCAAATCCTGGACCGTGTCGAAGGTTATAGAGAAGGCGTAAGCCGACTTTGTTACTGACGTAGAAAAGGCAACTTCGGTTGCCTTTTTCTTTTGCTGTTGAAATCGCGTCTTCCGGAAGGGCGTGAAGTCCTGCTTTCCGAAACCGAGAGCGATGAAATCTCGCGGCTTGAGCTTACAGCTTTGCGCTGTAAAGGCCGCCCCATTGGGGAAGCAGGCTAATTAGCCTTATAGTCGAGAAATGCCGCTTTGACGCTCTAGCCCAAGCGCAAAGGAAGTTTTGCAAAAGAGCTGTAGCTTATCTATGCCTGGCCAACGCGGAATCTCCCCGACTTCAGGGAAGCTGAAGCCCCACAATATTTCATGGTAGCCTCCGACGTAATAAACCACAGCTTTCCGGGGGAATTCATGATGCCCACACTGATCGTTGCGACAATGCAACTCGGGACGATTGAACGACACCGGCATCACCTTCGGCGGTGAACCGTTGTCCGGCAACAACCCCGGCTGCACCAGCAGCGGTGCCAACATCGCGCAGCAGGATTGCAGCAACGGGCGCGACGTCAACCCGTCGCTCAACGGCGCGGCTGACGGCGGAGCAGGCTTCAGCTTTACGAAGATCAGCAATGCCGGCTCAGCACTTCCGGCCAACGCAACGCTTGGCAGCGCGGCCAACGACTGGGCCTGCACCTATGACAACGTCACCGGCCTCATGTGGGAAGTCAAGACCACGTCGGGACGGCACAGCAGCGCTCACACCTACACATGGTTCAGCTCTGACCTCGACAGCAACGCCGGCGCGCTGGGCACGGCAGGCGGTGGCACCTGCGGCGATGCAGCAGGCACCTGCGACACCGAAAAGTATGCCGCCACGACCAATGTAGCAACCCTGTGCGGTCGTAATGACTGGCGTATGCCGCACGTCAAGGAGCTTTTAAGCATCACGCATTTGGGGGTTTTTCTTCCAGCCATTGATACAAACTGGTTCCCCAATACGCCGTCGTCGCCTTTCTGGTCGGGCTCAGCCGCGTTCCAGGCTAATGCAAGGTTCGTGGGCTTCGACACCGGCGGTGCAGGCGGCATTGGTCGCGGTAACGCGTATCAAGTTCGACTGGTGCGCGCTGGAATGTGAAGCTTTGCTTTTCTGCGGCCTATGGCGAACATCTACGGTGTTGGCGAGTTGCGATGTGCCTTGTTGCAGAGGTGTCGCTCGCCGCACACGGCTTTCCGCGTCATCACAGACACACCCCTGACACGGAGCCGCGCTACCACAGCTGCCCTTTTTACCATCGATTTGTGGGAGCGGGTTCCCCGGACGGGCGATCGTTCGCACGGCCATCGAGGCAGCGCGGATGAAACGGCCCGATGAACGTACGCCCCGAAATTAGCTTATGAACGCAGTATTACCAAGAGAAAGTCGATGAAAATCTCCCCGCTCACACTTCGTTTTGCCGCATGCACCATGCTCGCGATTTATTCTCCATGGACGCATGCACAAAACTGGTTTGATTACATGCAGGCCAGCAACCCGACCAGCGTATACGTCATCGACAGCGTCAACAGCACGATGACCGACACCCGCACCGGATTGATGTGGGATCGCTGCGCACTAGGGCATTCGGGCGTTAACTGTGCCATCGGCAATCCCAGTACGTTCAACTGGCAGGCAGCTCTCAACGCCGCAGCGACCGTGGGCACTTATAGAGGCTTTAACAACTGGCGGCTGCCAAACCGAAATGAGCTTGCCAGTCTGGTTGAGGAGTGCTGGCTAAACGCCGCCATCAATAGGTTCGCGTTTCCCGGTACCGGGTCACATTCTTACTGGTCGGGTTCGCCCGCTGCCTTTGACGCGGCTTCCGCGTGGCGCATTGACTTTGAACAAGGTGGTACCTCTGTTGACCTCCGCAGCAATACCAATAGAGTTCAACTCGTTCGCACCGGGCAGTGATCCGCGTCGCCAGCAAAGACGGAACATGACCACAAAATCGGTTGCAACCGCAAAAATCATCGGACAACTTAACGCTGAAACCGCTAATTAATATGGGTACAGTGGCAATTTAAACCCAAATCGACTTCGAGCATAAATACGCACTTAGCCCCTATTGAATGGGTCTTTCAGAAGAAAGTTGTTGAGTGGTCAGCCGCAAAATTATCGCGACTCAACTCAAATCCCAATACAGAGGCAGAAATTAGAGCCTCACGCTCAGCTTTTACGCCCGCTTTGATTGACAGCCACTATTAGCTGTGACATACTTCAAGGCTTGGTAGCTTTTTGATCCGCTCTCGGCGCATCATGAAACGGGCTTCCACCACACACTGTGCCCCATCCGTTGCGACTAATTTGGTCAATGCGGGGGTCCCAAAACTTCTCAGAACCGCGGTGAATCAAGGTTTTGAGGTAAGTTGGAGAAGAGAAAAATATGATTCAAATGCAGTCGATACTCGACGTCGCCGACAACACGGGCGCTCGTCGCGTCATGTGTTTCAAGGTGCTCGGCGGGTCAAGGCGTCGTTACGCCAGTATTGGTGACGTTATCAAGGTCAGCATCAAAGATGCGCAGCCTCGTGGTCGCGTTAAAAAAGGCGAGGTTTACAACGCCGTAGTCGTTCGTACGGCCAAGGGCATTCGCCGCAGCGATGGCTCGCTCGTCAAATTTGACAACAACGCCGTCGTCATTCTTAACGCAAAGCTTGAGCCTATCGGCACTCGTATCTTTGGACCAGTTACGCGCGAATTGCGTACTGAAAAGTTCATGAAGATCGTGTCGCTTGCGCCTGAAGTGCTCTAGAGCGAAGGTCGGAATCATGCAAAAAATTCGTAAAGGCGACACTGTCGTCGTAACAACGGGTCGTGACAAGGGCAAGCGCGGCGAAGTCGTGCGCGTGCTCGAGGGTCAATTGATCGTTGCTGGTATCAACCAGGTCAAGCGCAATGTGCGTCCTAACCCACAGAAAAACGAAGTGGGCGGTATCACGACGAAAGACGCCGCAATCTCGGCCTCAAACGTTGCAATCTTTAACGCAAGCACGCAAAAAGCAGACGGCGTAGCGATCAAATCGCTCGACGACGGCCGCAAGCAACGTGTTTTCAAATCGACCGGTCAACCGGTCTAGGCGGGGAGAAGAATATGGCTCGCTTACAAGAGCAATACCGTAAAGAAATCGTCCCCGCTTTGGTCAAGCAATTTGGCTACAAGTCGGTGATGCAGGTGCCGCGTCTGATCAAAATCGTGGTCAACATGGGCGTCGGTGAAGCCGTCGGTGACAAGAAGATTCTTGAGCACGCGACGAAAGACCTGACTGCTATCGTCGGCCAAAAACCGGTAATCACCAAAGCCAAGAAAGCTATTGCGAACTACAAAATTCGCGAAGGCTATCCGGTTGGCACCATGGTGACACTGCGTAACAAGCAGATGTTCGAGTTCCTAGACCGTTTCGTCAACGTCGCGCTGCCGCGTGTTCGTGACTTCCGTGGAATTTCACCGCGCGGTTTCGATGGTCGCGGC